>CBRAFJ010000032.1:0-9168 GCA_967755195.1 uncultured bacterium
CAAGCTAACAGTTATTGGCCGGGATGATGTTGCCGCTCGGTTTGCACCACTAGCTGAGACTGAGAACATAGATACCTATGGTATTGGTGAGCAGGCCGAATACCGACTAGTACTCGAGCCGGCTGACCCGCTGGATGGCCGTATAGGAAAAATGTTAACACCAGAATGGGGTGAGCTGTCGGTGACGGTCCAGTTGGTCGGTGACCATAATCTAAAGAGCGCAGCGGCAGCGGCTTGTGTCGGTGCAAAACTGGGACTGACATCGCGCGAGCTGGCCGTAGGCATTTCAAAGATAAAGCCGATGGCGGGGCGAATGAACCTGCTGCGCGGTCTAGAACGTTCAACCATCATCGACGACAGCTATCAGGCAAACCCTTCGACTGTTGTTGCTAGCTTGAAGACGCTACTAAACACCGACACACCACAGCGCATCGCGTTATTAGGTAGCATGAATGACCTAGCCGGTAGTAGCGGACAGGCTCATGAAGTTATCGGACTAATGTGCAAACCCGACCAGCTGGACTGGGTAGTCACAATCGGTGACGATGCAGCAAAGTATTTGGCACCAGCCGCTCAAAAGAGTGGTTGCCAGGTGAAGACTTTTAAAACTCCGTACCAGGCAGGTGGTTTTGTTCATAGCGTTCTAAAACCTGGTGCGACAGTACTGGTAACTGGCTCGCGCGACGGAATATTTGCTGAAGAAGCGGTCAAGGTGCTGCTACACAATACAGAGGACGAGGAAAAGTTGGTCCGTCAGAGTCCTTACTGGCTAGCTAAGAAAGATGCGCTGTTCGACCACGAAGTCGCTGAAGACTAGTTCTGGTATACTGTAACAGATATGAAACGCTACAATCCAAGCGAGTTAGAACCCAAGTGGCAAAAAATTTGGGCTGAAACCAAAGTTTATGAAGCCCAGGACAATGTCGACAAACCTAAAAAGTATGTCGCCGGTATGTTTCCGTACCCATCCGGTGCTGGTCTGCACGTCGGGCATGTCCGAAACTATTCGATAGTCGATGTTATCGCCCGATACAACCGTCAGCGCGGCTACAATGTCCTAAACCCAATGGGCTGGGACACTTTTGGCCTGCCGGCCGAGAACTATGCCATAAAAACCGGTACACCACCGGCAATCAGTACGGCCGAAAATATAAAGAATTTCAAAAACCAGTTCTTGCGTCTCGGTATTTCTATAGATTGGTCACGTGAACTGAACACTACCGACCCAGAATATTATCGCTGGACACAGTGGATCTTCACCAAACTGTTCGAGCGCGGCCTAGCTTATCAGGCAGAGCGACAGCAGTGGTGGTGTCCAGTCGACAAAACCGTACTTGCTAACGAACAAGTCGAAGGCGGCAAATGTTGGCGCTGTGGCAACGAAGTTGTCAAAAAACTGATGAAGCAGTGGTTTTTCAAAATTACCGAATATGCTGACGAGTTGCTGGAAAATATCGATGCGTTAGACTGGCCGGAAGGTATAAAAGCGCAACAGCGAAACTGGATAGGGAAGTCTACTGGCGCTGAAGTTGAATTCGACGTAGATGGCGAGAAACTGACCGTCTTCACAACCCGACCCGATACTCTGTACGGCGCGACTTTCGTAGTATTGGCACCAGAACATGGGCTGGTTGATACACTAACAACCGACGAAAATCGTGAAGCAGTTCAGGTATATGTTCGCGAAACTCAGAAAAAATCCGACATAGAACGCCAGAACACCGACCGTGAAAAGACCGGAGTTTTCACAGGTTCGTACGCTGTAAATCCTATTAACGGCGAGAAACTACCAGTCTGGATAGCCGACTATGTTCTGACCGGTTACGGCACGGGCGCCATAATGGCCGTCCCGGCGCACGACGAACGCGACTTTGCATTTGCAAAAACTTTCGACCTGCCCGTCAAAGAGGTTGTCGTGTCCCCAGCTGGCGAAGAATTCTATCATGGTGACGGAGCGCTAATAAACTCTGGTCCGTATGATGGTGTAGATAGTGCCGAGGCTCGTGAGCAAATAGTTGCCCACTTGGCGCGTGAAGGTAAAGGTTCGGAAAAAACGAACTACCGTATGCGTGACTGGTTGATATCTCGTCAGCGTTACTGGGGTGCGCCTATCCCTATCATCCACTGTGAAAAAGACGGTGCAGTTGCCGTACCAGAAGCGGACCTGCCTGTCGTGCTGCCGCAGGTTGATAACTACGAACCAGACGGCTCTGGCGTTGGTGTTCTAGGCCGTGTAGAGGAATGGGTCAATGTAGATTGTCCAAAATGTGGCGGTCCAGCCAAACGTGAAACCGATACTATGGATGGCTATGCTTGTTCTAGCTGGTATTACCTGCGCTACGCCGACCCCAAAAATGATATGGCCGCCTGGGATCCTAGTAAGGCCGACTATTGGATGCCGATAGACTATTACTGTGGCGGCGACCATGCTGTGAGCCACTTGCTATACAGCCGCTTCTGGACCAAAGCATTTGCTGACATGGGTCTGGTAGAGGGTCGCGAGCCGGTTAAAAAACTGGTCTACAACGGTTACATCAACGCGCCAGACGGCCTGAAGATGAGCAAAAGTAAAGGCAACGTCGTTGACCCGCTAGAACTTATCGATGCTGGCTACGGTGCTGATGCGCTGCGTACCTATGAACTATTTATCGCACCATATGACCTGGATGCTGCCTGGGATCCGAACGGTATCGCTGGAACGTACCGATTCCTGAACCGCGTCTGGAACTTGGCACAAGAATACCTGGAAAATACTACACCGGGCGAAGCGCCTCTGGCTAACGTGCACAAAACTATAAAGCGCGTTACTGATGACCTAGAGCGTCTTAGCTTCAACACAGCCATTGCTGCTCAGATGGAGTTGGTCAACGAACTATACAAAGCAAAAAGTGCTGGCATGCAAAGCGACAGCTGGTTGTTTGCAATCACTTCACTACTAAAAATGCTGGCACCATTCGCACCGCACATGGCTGACGAACTATGGCAACAGCTGGGCGAACAGGGCAGTATTCACACCGCTCCGTGGCCGGTTTGGGACGAGACACTTCTAGTCGAGGACACTGTAACTATAGTCGTTCAGGTTAACGGCAAAGTTCGTGCCGAGCTGAGCGTTGCTAAAGACATTTCGAGTGATGACCTAGAAAAAGCCGCACTAGAAAATGAACGAGTTCAAGAATATTTGGGCGACAAAAAACCGGCACGCGTTGTCGTCGTACCGGGCCGTCTAGTTAACGTCGTCGTTTAGAAATACCTATAAAAAGGGAAATGCCCCGCGACCATAACGGTAGCGGGGCTTTCCTTCGTGCTTTACACCCGGCTCGGCAGTGCCGAGATGTTGAAGGTGCCGGTGGCGGTGATATCCGCCTCGATGGCAACTGTTGGCCAGGTGTTTTCGTCCCAGCCGCCGGTTTGGGTAACCAGCGGTCTGTGAACCGAGGGTCCTAGCCATTTGTGCTTCGGTCTGCCCGCCAGGTGGTGGACAACGGCGATGCCGATGAGGGTCAGGATCATCAGCGCGCTGATGACGCCGAGATTCATCATGGGAAAACCTTTCGGTTGTAAGACGTAGCTTGCGAAGGAACAGAGCAAATGCTCCGTTTCTTATATTAGCATAACTACAATGATTTGTCAATAGAAGCGATTGTTGCATAACCACTCGTCGTACTTGAGTTTCACCGCTGTTGCTGGTAAAATATATCCCAAGTTATATCATCAACCGAAAAAGGAGCACTTTTTACTATGGGTAAACCTAAAAAGCAAACTAGCCCACGCAAGACCGGCCTACGCCGTTCACACTTGGTTCTAAAACTGGCACGTGTCGTTAACGGCAAATCTCCAGTCAAGGTTCACACTACAAAGCGCGAAACTGGCAAAAAGAAGTAAACACAACTATAATCTTTTAGTAACTTAACGTAAGTAAAGAACCGATTTATGGCATCAAATCGACACCTTGGCCGCATCATAACTCTTCAGAGTCTGTATGAGTACGAGTTCCGCACCCAGTGCGAGGATAAGTCCGTGTCGATAGACGAAATCTTGGCTCGCAATGTCGAGCGCTACAAGGACACAGTTGAAGACACCAAGTTTATAGATAGCCTTGCTCGTGGTGTGCTGAAAAACATCACCGAGCTTGACGCAATATTGCAACCTATCGCTCCGGAATGGCCTATCGAGCAAATTGCACGAGTAGACCGCACCATCCTGCGGATGGCTATCTACGAGCTAAAGGAGTCTGGCGATGTTGTTCCGCCTAAAGTGGCTATAAATGAAGCGGTCGAGCTAGCCAAAGCCTTCGGTTCCGATAACTCCAGCAAGTTCGTTAACGGTGTCCTAGGCACCGCCTACCGAACGCTGATAGGAGACGGAAGTGGCGATACAAAAGCCAAATCTTGACGACCAGATCGACAAGTTCAAAAAGTATTTTTCGCGTAAAAAGCAGTCCATTGACGAAGTTGTTCGTGAGCCGACTGCTGGTGGGATAGTTTTTCGTCGTAACGCGAAGAGCGAAGTTGAAATACTGCTGATTCAGGATGCTAAAGACCGTTGGACTATACCAAAAGGTCACATAGAAGAGGGTGAAACCGCCCAAGAAACTGCCCTGCGCGAAATAGGCGAAGAGGCCGGAATCAAAAAAGCCGAAGCCATTTGCTGGTTGGGCAAGATTCATTTTCGTTACCGCCGCGTCAGCACATTGGTCCTAATGACTACCCAGATTTATCTAGTAAAGGCGCTGGGTGACACCGATGATATTCAGAAAGAAGAGTGGATGAACGGCATAAAGTGGTTCAAGTTCCACGATGCTCTAGAGGCTATAGAATACGAGGACATCGGCAAGCTAATGCTGCTAGCTATGAAAAGAATTCGTCAGCAAGGACTGTAAAGGAATAAAATAATAAAATGGCATTACATCACGTAGACACCCTACCGTACCAAGAGTTTGCGAAAGACAAGCTCGGGTTTCAGTTTGACAACGTACAGCTGCTTATAGACGCATTTACGCATCGCAGCTACATGAACGAGCACAAAAAGAGCGCTCACGTACACAACGAACGCCTAGAGTTTTTGGGTGATGCCGTGTTAGAGCTGGTCGTAACTGACTATCTGTACCGAAACCACGATGAACCAGAGGGAATTCTAACGAGCTGGCGTTCTGCACTAGTGCGTACTGAAAGTATTGGTGAAGCTGGTGGTCGTTTGGGCTACGAGCCGCTGCTACGCCTAAGCCGCGGCGAAAAACGTGGTAGCGACCGTGCGCGCCAGCAGATCCTGGCCAATGCTTTCGAGGCGCTTACCGGTGCTATCTATCTAGAAAAAGGCTATGACGCCGCTGCAATTTTCATAGAAGAAAATATCCTCAGTAAACTGACTGGAATCCTAGAGACCGGCAGCTGGCGTGATCCAAAGAGCCACCTACAGGAAGTCTCGCAGAGTGTCGACAGTATGACGCCGCAATACCGCGTTATCGAAGAGGTCGGCCCGGACCATGAAAAAGTCTTTACCCTCGGTGTCTATGTTGGTAACAAACTGATGGGCACTGGTACCGGTCACAGCAAGCAGATCGCCCAGCAGCAAGCAGCTACTGCAGCACTAGAGGCGTATTCTAAAAGAAAAGCTAAGAAATAAGGGAGCACGTCATGAATGATGACGTTTTTGACCTGATTGCAAATGAAGAAACTCGCCAGCGCGAGGGGTTAGAGCTCATACCTAGTGAAAACTACGTTAGTCGCGATGTTTTAAACGCACTAGGTAGTGTGTTTACTAACAAGTACTCGGAAGGCTACCCGGGTAAACGTTACTATGGCGGGCAAGAGTTTACAGACAAAGTGGAACAGTTATCCATCGACCGAGCCAAGCAGTTGTTTAATGCCGACCACGCCAATGTTCAGCCACACAGCGGTGCGCCAGCCAACGAAGCGGTTTATAGTGCTTGGCTGGAACCTGGCGACACAGTACTTGCCATGGACCTCAGCCATGGTGGACACCTAACTCATGGCGCCCCAGTAACACGCAGCGCCAAACTGTACAATTTTGTTCGCTACAAGATGAAAAACATCGACACAGGGGAAATTGACTACGATGAACTGCGCGCACTAGCACTTCAACACAAACCGAAAATAGTTTTGGCTGGCTTCTCGGGCTATCCGCGCGAACTGGACTACGAAAAGTTCGCTAGCATTGGCAACGAAGTTGGAGCGCTACTGATGGCAGATATGGCGCATATAGCAGGATTGATCGCTGGAGGCGTTGCTAAAAACCCATTCGATTACGGTTTCCATGTCATCACTACTACAACCCACAAAACGCTGCGTGGTCCACGCGGCGGACTAATACTGAGTCGCGGCGTGGTTGGTAACCCGCTTCGTGCACCTGAGAAAACTCTAGAAAACATTCCGACACTTATCGACCGAGCAATTTTCCCAGGAATGCAAGGTGGTCCTCATATGCACAGCATTGCCGCCAAAGCCGTAGCATTCGCTGAAGCGTTGCGGCCAGAATTTCACGACTACGCCGAACAAGTGATTAAAAATGCCCGCATACTAGCCCTAGAACTGCAAAAACAAGGTTTCGAACTAGTCACCGGTGGTACTAGCAACCATCTGATACTGGCTGATGTCAAAAAGAGCTTCGACCTAGATGGCTCAGTGGTAGAAAAAGCTTTAGACAGTATAGGGCTGACGTTGAACAAGAACGCCGTCCCAGACGACCCTCTGCCTCCATTCCGCCCTAGTGGCGTACGCCTAGGGACGCCAGCGCTGACAACACGTGGTTTGCGTGAAGAACATATGGCGCAAATTGCCAGCTGGATACGTGCCGCCATAGATGCTCGTGACAATGCCGACCGTCTGGCGATACTACGCAACGAAGTTCGACTATTCGCTACTGGATTTCCGTTACCTAGTGACAAGAAATAACAGATTGACCTCAGTCGACTTTTAGGGTATACTGGGCAACTGAATTGTTATACAAATCGAGTTAAGTTTAGGAGATACAATAAAACATGCTTGCAATTCGCCTGCAGCGTCTAGGACGCAAAGCTATGCCGGTCTACCGCCTCGCGGTACAGGAGTCACAGCGCCACCCAAGTAGTGGTCGTGTTGTTGCTTACGTCGGTAGCTACAACCCACACACAAAAGAGACTAACATCAACGTAGAAAAGGTAGAGTTCTACCTAGGTAACGGCGCACAGCCAACCCCTCGCGTTGTACGTATCCTGAAAGACCAAAAGGTAAAACTACCTAGCTGGGTCAAGGAATCTAGCAAAAAAGAAAGTGCTATCAAGAGCCCTGAAAAGCTGCGCAAAAACCAGCCAAAAGAAGAGATAGTAGAAGAAGTAGCCGAAGAGACTACAGCCGAAGAAGCCTAAACAACTCGATATACGAAAATGAAACAAGCCCCGGTCGCAATTGACCGGGGCTTTTCTGTTTTGGCGGCTATGAGCCACTAGAGGTGAACAGAAACCTCGTTGGGTAGCTGAGGACTACATGTACTTCAACATCCAGTTGAAGATGTCGTCCTCGGTGCCGTCCAGCGCCAGGTGAAGCGCGTCGCCGGGGTTCTGGCTGATGACCTTCTCCCAGTGCGAGCGCTCCTGGTGGTTCATCCGCCAGACCAGTCTGCGCTGGTTGGCGGTGAGCTTGCTGCGGTCACCACCGTTGGCGGCGATCTGGAGGCACTTGGCCTCGACGGTACCGTTCGGCTTGGTGGCCATGATGGCCATGAGAGCCAGCCGGGTCACCGTCACGGTGAACCGCGTCATGGCACGCTCGTCGGAGCGCTTGGCGTCGATGACGCTCGCGTTCGAACCGACACCACCACGACGGTGGTTGCGACGCTGTGCCTTCTTCTTGCTGCGTCGCATCTCGTCCTGCTCTTCGGAGCGCGCCGGGACCTTGGAAGATCCCTTGCCGTTACTTCCCTGGCCGGGGATGGTACTGGTCTGGTTGGCCATGGCACTACCTTTCAGGTTCGTCACGAGCGTATCTCGTGAATGTAGGCGCCATTATAGCATAAACAACATAATATGTCAAGTATTTGTGGCAGCTGAAGCACTTTGTCGTGTACAATAAAAGGTGACAAGTACTTAAAGTGAGGAGAGGCTGAATGTCGAGTATCGACCAACAATTCATAGAGTATATCGTCAAATCTCTGGTGGGCAATCCGGATGCCGTCAAGGTTGAGCGAACGATAGATGAGAAAGGGGTTCTGCTGGAGCTGACTGTCGACCCTGAAGACCTCGGTCGCGTTATCGGAAAGCGTGGCTCGACAGCCCAAAGCCTGCGCTCACTGTTACGTGCCCTAGGGACAAAGAACGATGCTAGGTATAACCTAAAAATAGTTGACGTGGACCGTCCAGAAGGTGAACGCGGTAGGCCTGCTACGACACAAAACAGCGACGACGTCGAGTCTGTGGACAAAAATACTACCGTACCTGTGGAAAAAGAGTCAGACCTAGCTAGCAAGACCCGTAAAGAGCTTGCAGAGTTAGACGATTTGGATATATAATTTCTTTAGTTCAAACATACGTAAACAGTTTTGCGAGAACTAAAAGCTCTAATGCGAGCAAACCAAACAGGTTTGAGAGCCTTGTATGTGCGAAAAAGTACACCCCGGTCTATCCGGGGCTTTTTCGTGGCTGAATTCGTATAAATATTGTATAATAGTAGTAATGAAAAAGTTCCAAGTCATAACGCTGTTTCCTGACATGTTCAAGGGAGTTTTTGAGAACTCTATGATGTGGAAGGCGCAAAAGGACGGCATAGTTGAACTTTCGACTATAGACCTGCGTGAATACGGCCTAGGTCCGCGTCGTACTGTTGACGATACGCCATATGGCGGTGGTGACGGTATGTTACTACGCATAGAGCCGTTGTGGGCAGCTGTGAAACAGGCTAAAGAAAATGATCCTACAGCGAAGGTTCTACTGATGACGCCGCGAGGGCAACGCTGGAAGCAAGCATTGGCGCAAACATACAGCGAGTCGGATAACGGTTATGTATTTATCTGTGGCCGTTACGAAGGCTATGACGAGCGAATACTAAAGCTAGTCGACGAAGAAGTTAGTGTCGGTGATTACGTACTGACTGGCGGTGAACTACCAGCTATGACCATAGTCGATAGTATCGTTCGACTACTGCCGGGAGTGCTTGGTGGCGAAACTAGTGCCGAGAT
>CBRAFJ010000033.1:0-9082 GCA_967755195.1 uncultured bacterium
CATTTCGCGTCAGATAAAGCTGATCCGCGCCCGTTTGCGTGCTCACGATGTTGGCAACCAAGATTTTATCGACTTTGTACTGATCGAGGACGAGCTAAACGAATTCCTCAGCGCCATGTTACCGACTACTGCTATCCTGCGTCGTCTAATGCTAGGCCGACACATACCTCTGTTCGAAGAAGACCAAGAATTAGTCGAGGACTTGCTGCTGAACAACGAACAGTCTATCGAGGGCGCCAGGAGTAATGTCAAAAGTATCATCAACATTCGTGAAGCCTACAGCACCATCGCCAGTAATAACCTGAACCGTTCCATGAAGATACTGACGGCCGCTACCGTTATCATCGCACTGCCAAACGTCGTGTTCGGTATGTATGGTATGAATGTGCCTTTGCCGTTCCAGGAGCACTGGCTTGTCTACCCGGCAATTATTGTTCTGACGGTGGTCTTGCTAGTCGCTATTTATGTTGTTGCACGCGCCAAAAGAGTCTTTTAACAGGGGTTATTTACTAAAAACGTTGACATAAGCACTATGATTTGATAGTATTGCCCATGTGTCTCGCGTCGGCGAATCGGTGCCTTTCGGTCGGACGATGCGCGTTAGAGCCCCTAAAAAAGCTCTTAAGTGACACAGATCATAAGCAAGGAGCAACCATGCCGATCGCAATCCGCAAAGCACCAAGTCGTGCAACGCGAGTTGAGGTAGACGTGCTACCGGCTGAGTGGCAAGAATATATTGCCCACTAGTTTTGAAACAGAAATAAGAAAACTCCCCACCCGCATATAGCGATGGGGAGTTTTCTTTTGGTTTCAGGTTTATTCGCTAGCTTTTGGCGCCTCAACACCAGCAGCTTTTAGGGCTTCGTTCAATTTAGCTTTTAGTTTTTCACCCTTTTCACCTATCAGATCACTAGTACTTTCCTCGTCCAGCTTGTTTTCGCCGATCATAAGTGATGGCGTACCGGTCAGTTTTAGTTTGTTGGCTAGTGCCCGGTCACGGGCGATTTTCTGAGTGACCTTGGAGTTGCTCAGATCAGAGCGGAACTGGTCGACATTCAGACCGAGTTCGCTGGCGTAACCGACAAAGACGTCAGTGCGGCTAGTAGCCTGGGCGTCACTCCATAGAGTTTGGTTGTCGTACAGTTTGTCGTGCATTTCCCAGAACTTACCTTGCAGACCGGCGGCTTCGGCAGCAGTTGCAGCTGCTAGAGCGTTCGGGTGGATACTAGTTAGTGGTAGGTTACGGAAAACGAAAGCAACTTTGTCTTTGTAAGTCTCTTTGATGGCCTTTAGGTTCGGGTAAGCGCCACCACAGCCAGGACACTGGAAATCACCGTACTCAACCAGGACAACTTTGGCGTCCTTGTTGCCCCAAACATGGTCACCAGGTACGGTTTCCGTTTCGGCGATAACCTTCGACGCATCGATATCATTTACATTTACTTCGTCTTTTTTAGAAAACAGTACTAGTCCACCGAGTATCGCGACACACACGGCGATAAAAACTATCCAACGAGTTTTAGTCATTTCAGTAAAAATCCCTCACGTTATTTGCTATATATAGTATATCTCATTCGGCCCTACCTGAGGTACACTATAGGTAATGCAATTATCAGTTTGGTTACTACTGGTTGACGTTTTTCTGTGGGCGATGGTTTATGCACTGCATTCAGTGGAGTTTTTTGAGTCTTCACTCAGTCCGTACGAACTGAAGCGTCGGGCAGAGGAGGGCGACAAAGCCGCCGCCGAACTAGATGAGCGTGAAAAACTTCTACCGCGTCTAGAAACTATACGTCGGATTATAGAGGCAATATTTATGGTTCTGGCGATATCTCTGACCATACTGACATTTGGTTGGGTGTTCGGTGTTATTTTGGCGGCAGTGCTTAGCCTGTTCATCGGCACCATAGCGCGGCTACCACTAGTGGCTAACCTGGTAGACCGGTTGTATCAACCATACGAAAAAATGCTACTACAGACTGTTGCTGGCTGGAATTTTCTAGATATCTTTCGCGATGTTATGCATGAACCGCGTGATAGCCGAGCTGCATCAAAAGCCGAGCTGATGCACATAATACAGACATCCAGTAATGTTCTGAGTCGCGACGAGCTACTGCGCTTCCAGGCTAGTTTGGCGCTGGATAGCCACGTTGTGCGCGATATTATGACACCGGTGTCGGTGGTTGACACGGTGCCGCTGAGTGAGGGCCTGGGTCCGATGGTGCTAGATAACCTGCACAAAACTGGCCACAGCCGATTCCCGGTGGTTGATGGTGATGTCCATCACGTTGTCGGCATGTTGTACCTTCATGATATTATAAATCTCAAGAGCGCGAAGGCGCAGGTGCTTGATGCGATGGACAAGAGGGTGTTTTACATCCACGAAAACCAGTCGCTCGAACACGCTCTACATGGCTTTATCCGAACACATCACCACTTGTTTGTTGTTGTGAACGAGTTCCGTGAAACCGTTGGTGTACTGAGCCTAGAGGATGTCCTAGAAACGCTGCTCGGCAAAAAGATTGTCGACGAATTTGACCAGTTCGAAGACCTGCGCAAAGTGGCCGAAAGCAACCCGCGCAAAAACAATGTACCGAAAGGAAAGACTGATATATGAGAACCCTAACCCGTGAAGTTGCTAGCCGTGTCGGTGAGACCGTCACTGTTGCTGGCTGGCTGCACAAAAAACGCCTACTGGGCGGCCTAAACTTTTTGACATTACGTGACCGTAGCGGCATCGTTCAGGTACTAGTTGATAACAAAGACGAGCTAGAAAAACTACGCGGCCTTCAGGTTGGTACAGTACTACGTTTTACGGGCACAGTTGTTGCTGACGAACGTGCACCTGGCGGTGCCGAGCTGCATGACGTGACCGTCGACGTTGAAGTTCCAGTGACCGACGAACCACCTATCGAGATCGACAAACCTATTCAGCACAAACCAGAAAACTTGGACACGCTGTTTGAGTACCGTGTGCTGAACGTCCGTAACCTGACGGAGCAGAAAATATTTAAAATCCGCGCCAGTCTAACGCGTTACCTACGTGAGTTTTTACAGGAAAGAGAGTTTGTCGAGATCGACACTCCAAAGCTGCTAGCCGAAGCTACCGAGGGTGGGGCAGAGGTTTTCAAACTCGACTACTTTGGCAAAACCGCCACTCTAGCCCAGAGCCCGCAGCTGTACAAACAGATGATGGTCGGTGCCTTCGAACGCGTCTACGAAATCAACCACAGCTACCGTGCCGAGCCAAGCGCAACAACCCGCCACCTGACTGAACTGACTATGCTCGACATCGAAATGGGCTTTGTTGAAAACCACGACGAAGTATTAGACACAGTTGGTGACATGACTCAGAACGTTCTGAGCAGGGTTTACGAAGAACACGCTGCTGACCTTCGTACCCTGAATGCGCCAGAACTGAAACTGCCTGAGGGTGGTAAGGTTCCACGCTTTACCATTGCCGAGATTCACGAAATGTACACTAAAGCGACGAAAACTGATACGACGAACGAGAAAGACCTCATCCCTGACGAAGAACGCTGGATAGCCGACTATGCTCGCAAGCAACTAGGAAGCGACCTGGTCTATGCTGTTGATTTCCCAGCCGTTGCCGGCAAGTTCTACCACAAGTTCAAAGACGACGGTACAGTTGCTTGGGGCGACCTACTGTTCCGTGGCCTAGAAATAGCTACCGTTCCACTGCGCGAAAACAACTACGATCGCATGGTGGCGCAGATGGAAGAAAGGGGCCTAGACGTTACGCACGACGGCTTCAAATATTACCTTGCTGCTTTCAAATATGGCCTACCGCAGCACGGTGGTTGTGGCTTTGGCGTTGACCGTTTGGTACAAAAAACCATCGGCCTGTCTAACGTCAAAGAGGCGACACTCTTCCCACGCGACATAAACCGCCTGGCGCCGTAAGTGCGATCATAATTAAAAAACAGCCTCGGAATGTTCGGGGTTGTTTTTATATATCTATAGTTGTACCAGGTTCTAGTCGCTCGTATTTTATGCCAGCGTTACTGGCGGCTAGTTCTAGGAGGCCGTCATAAGTTTTCTTGCCTTGTTCCGAAAGTAGTCCGTCATGGGTCGGAAAAGCACGGGCCGGGTTCACCTGGGTTAGAAAATCCATCGACTCGCGAGCAGCTGCCCATGGGGCATTTTGTGGTAGTGCCAGGATCTGTATCTGTCGGTCGGGCAGGGTAAAGCTGTCGCCAGGATAGTACAGGGTCTCGTTAACCACAACGCCCAGATTGGCGATCGGTGGCAGAGAAGAGTGAATAGTCGCGTGTGTTCCGCCAACGAAAGAAAGTGCAAAATCCCCCACCTGAACATTTTCGCCCATTGATACTGCTTGGGTCGGCATTCCACCCAGTTTGCTAGCAATGTCGGCGTGTGCGTAGATGACAGCGCCTGGGCTCGCGTTAACAATATTAGTTAGCTGTTTTATGTCTAAATGATCAGCGTGCTCATGAGTCACGACAACGCCAACGACGTTAGTTGGTATCACCAGGTCTGTCGACCAGGCGCCGGGGTCGATAACCAGCGAACCACCGTCACTATCCAGTACCAAACAGGCATGAGAATATTTGGTTAACTTCATATAACTATTCTAACGCTTATCTAGGTGTTGCCAGTAATAAACTTCACAGCGATTTTTCCCTGTTCTCGCTAAAATTCCTAAGTAAGCAACGAGGAGGTAGGCCAACATGCCAGATAACCAACATGTAATGCGTGATCCGATATCGCAGTACCCTACTATGAACATCCCCGAGCAACGCCAGGAAGAGCCTGGGCTGGATGAAAAGTTACAGCCACAAGCGGATCACGGCGAGCTAACCTACGAAGGTAGTGGACGTTTGACGGGGCGAAAGGCGCTGATAACCGGTGCCGATTCTGGTATCGGCCGCGCTGTCGCCATCGCCTACGCCCGCGAAGGTGCTGACCTGGTGTTAACCTACTTGCCCGCCGAACAACCGGACGTCGATAAATTGCTAGAAGTCCTGAAGCCATTAGGCAACAAAGTCGTCACAATTCCTGGCGATATCGGCGATGAAAATTTTTGCAATGAGGTCGTGACTACTGCGGCAAATGAGCTAGGTGGTCTAGATATACTCGTCAACAACGCCGCTCGTCAGTTGTATGTCGAGAATATCGAGTCTCTAGAAACCGAACAGTTAGAGTCGACTTTTCGAACCAACATTATAGCTATGTTCTGGCTGGTAAAAGCAGCCCTGAAACACCTGCCGCGCGGCGCCAGTATAATAAATGTCACGTCTATACAGGCGTATCAGCCATCACCTGGACTGTTGGACTACGCTGCAACCAAGGCAGCGATAGACAACTTTACAAAGGGCCTGGCTCAGCAGCTGGCGCCACGTGGCATACGTGTGAACGGTGTCGCTCCCGGCCCCGTCTGGACTCCGCTGCAGGTTAGCTATGGCCAGCCGATGGAAAAACTGGTTGATTTCGGCAAAAACACGCCATATGGACGAGCTGGTCAGCCAGCCGAATTGGCGCCGTCATTTGTTTTTCTAGCCAGTCAGGAATCTAGCTACATTAGCGGCACCGTTATCGGAGTAACTGGCGGCCGGCCGCTATAAAAGGAGGTATCTATGCCATACAAAAATTCTTCTGAACTACCCGACAACGTCAAAAACGTTTTGCCTGAGCACGCTCAGCATATATTTTTAGAAGCCTTCAACAGCGCTTACGAACAGTACGACCAGCCCGAAGAACGTCGTGGTGACGATAGCCGTGAAGATGTTGCACGTAAAGTAGCATGGGCGGCAGTCAAAAAGTCATACGAGAAAGGGTCAGACGACAAATGGCATAAAAAGTAGCATCCAGACTGACTAATGTTTCTTAAATTAGGGGTATGCGGAGGTTCTCATGGCCAGTAGAGACAAGCAAGACGTATTCACAAGATTTACCACAAAGACTTCAGAGATACTTGGTCGACCATGGGTGTTTATTTTGGCCCTCATTCTCATTATTGTCTGGGCTGCGTCTGGTCTGGTGTTTGGGTTTTCGGATACCTGGCAACTCGTCATCAACACAGCCACGACCGTCATCACCTTTTTGATGGTCTTTGTTATCCAAAATACTCAGAACCGTAGCGACCTGGCGGTTAACATCAAACTCGACAAGCTGCTCGAAGACAATGGCCACGAGGGTGAAAAGGTCCTGGCGGCGGAAAGTCAGAGTGATAAAAAGTTGGAGCGAGAGCAGAAACGGGAGCAGCGCAAAGCGAAATCCACTCGTCGACGTAAAAACAGCAAGCGTCGTGCAGCATAACTCACAAGAAAGACGATAGTCATAATTGATCAATATGCATTTTTACCCACATGCGCGAAAATGCATATATTGTCCGTATCACACCGTTATCAGTATCTAAAGTGATGGTGCGTTGTCGAGCGATTTCCACAGGTACCAGCTAGCTATAGACTCGTACGGATGCCAGTTATTTTCCTGCGCGATTCTCGTCACGTCGTCTGGTGTTGCGGTCGGTAGATCGTAAAGTCGGGCACTAGCGTTTCGGATGCCGAGGTCACCAGTTGGCAGGACGTCGAGTCGGCCCATGCAGAACATCAAAAACATGTGAACCGTCCACTGCCCTATACCTTTTACTGCTGTTAGCTCGGCTACAATAGCATCGTTGGTTAGCTGGTCTAGGTGATCGAAACGAACCGAGCCGTCGAGCACTTTGGTGGCCAGGTCACGGATATAGCGCGTTTTTTGGCCGCTTAGTCCGACGGACCGTAGTTCTTCCTCGCTACGCTCCAGTATTTCGTGTGGTTCTGGAAAATGATCAAAGCTGTCAACGAAACGTTTATATATGGTTGCGGCTGCTTTGACGCTTAGTTGTTGCGAGATAATACTCTCGACCAGTTCACGGTAATAGTCAGTGTGAGGCCGAAATGTTGGCTGGGGATGAACGGCTATAACAGCAGCTAGTCGTGCATCCCGATCTTTCAGGTGAGCGATTCCTAATTCTAGATTTTCATGCCAGGTCATAAGCCAAGTATACTAGAGGCATGAATATACATAATGACTTGCAGCTCGAATGGGCTGATATCGAGGGCGAAGGTTTGGTACGAGTTTTTCCGGTCGAGACATTTCGCGAAGGTTTTGTTTTGGTGGCGCACATTGGTCAGTCGGCAGAGGCCGTTGAATATTACCCTGAGGTAGTTTTAAATCAGAAAAAAGTGGTTGTTACCATACCACCTAACGACGACGGTTTGGACCATCGGCTGGCACACGCTATCGACAACACACTCGGTAGCGCCGAACTCTGATGTCGCTGTTATAATAAGGGCGATATGAAACGAACAGTACTCTTCATGGCAGCGCTACTTTCCGTAGTAGTTTCGCCCATGGTTCGTGCCGAAAGCGTTCCGCTGACCGATGAGCACATTGCTTCTATTCGCGTCTCTTGTACCGATGCCAAGCAAGGTATCTTGCAGGTTCAGCGAACAGAGGCTGTTACGCGTGTCAATCGCGGACGTGAGTACGAAGACGTACTAAAACTGCTGGCAGCATTTAACAGTCGGGTAGTTCTAAACAAATTGGACGCACCCCTGTTGACCAGCACGACTTCGAAAATGCAGACAAAGTTTGCCGATTTCCAGAGGCATTACCTAGACTACGCCAACCGCATAGACGACACCCTGGAAATAAACTGCAAAGACGCCCCGGTATCTTTCTACGACAGTCTGACTGCTGCCCGTGAAGTGCGCGCTCAGGTTGCCGGTGACATTCGCGAGATGAGGCAGCTTATGGACCAATACCAGCAAGGCCTGAACGAGATGAAGGCTATATTAGCTGAGCGTGAAGAGGGTCTACAGTAATGGCTTTGACACGTGAACGGCTAGCAGAAATAGTCGAACAACACCGAATATTTTACGCGATTATTCTTGCTCTGCTCGTAGCAATGCTTTTGACGGCTGTCAGTATGGCGCTGTACGTCAGTAGCGGTGCTTCACGACTCGACCTGAGCCGTCCTGGCTACGAAAGCCTACGCGATGAAGTGCAACAAGGCGGTGACGAGTCAACGTTTAGTTCTACCGGTCCGATAAACAGCGGTGTTGCCGATGACTTTCAGCAGCGCTTCGACAAGCATCGCGACACCCTGTCAAAGCTCGGCGACTACAGTAGCCGTGCTCTAGACGACCAGCAGCTTCAGATAGCGCCGACAGCTCAGTAGATTATTTCTGGGGACCAGAAGCGCCCGGTATGTGGGCTAGTTCTATATTGTTTTTGGCGAAAGCCTTTAGCAGACGACGACGCATTTCTCCGGTAACGCTCCATTGCTGCGACGGACCGGTTTTGCCGGAAATGGTAACTTCGAGGGCGATGTCGGAAAACGCACCGATGTTTATAAAGTGCGGCGCTTCGAGGATCTTCTCTTTCCATTTTTCGTCTTCTGACATTTTCACGCCGACTTCGTCGATGACTTTAACTAGGTTGTCAACATCAGTTTCTGGGTCAACGTTCAGTGTAAAGTTAACTTTCGAAAAGCCCATAGTTTTGTTGATGACATGCATGATGTTGCCGTTGGGTAGAAAGTGAACGTTGCCGCTGGCATCGCGAATAACCGTAGAGCGAATCGTGATGCGTTCGACGGTTCCAGCGGCACCCTCGATGTCGACGACGTCACCAACACGGTATTGGTTTTCGGTGATGATGAATATTCCCGACAAGAAATCTTTTATCAGCGACTGAGCACCAAAACCGAGCGCGATACCGATGATGCCGGCGCTAGCAAAGAATGGCGTTAGGTCGATACGCGGAAATAGCTGTTCAAAAATCAAGCAGCTTGCGACAACTATCAGCAGAATCTTCCATATGACGACAAACAGGCTGATAAGAGTATTCTGGCGCTTTACTAAGTCATCATCTGTTATCGGGTGCAGCTGGGTTGAGCGTATTAGGCCACGAACTAGGCGCTCGATAACCATGCCACCAAAATGACGGCCCAGTAGTGCAAAAACTATGATGGCAGCTATAGCAATACCCGGATCGTACAGCCAGTTTGCTACATCATTCCAAAACGGTCGGCTAAAGTAGTAGTAGGAAT
>CBRAFJ010000034.1:0-9015 GCA_967755195.1 uncultured bacterium
GTGACGACGGGTAGTTTGGCCGGTGGTTCGGCAGTTTTGTTGCTCGCCCAGACGATGTTAGGCGTTTCGACGTTGGTGTGCGGTAAATGGAAAACGGAGGCTAGCTCTTCGATGTTAAAGATATAGCCGCGGTCGATGAAAAAACGAGCCCGGTATTTGGCGATTTCTTCGCGGTTAAAACTAGCGTTGCTGGTGCGGAAACCATTCAGGTTGGTACTGTTAAACTGTTTGAACGTACCGACTAGTGCCTGCATGCGCTGTTTGGCAGTTGTCTGGTCGTGGCCCAGGTAGGCCATGCGTATTTTTACCTGGTAACCTAGTTTGACGGACTTTTTCTCTACCTCTGCTACACGAGTTTTGTCACGCTCAGATAGTTCTGGTTTTGTGCCGGGCACCCCCTGCTCAGGTGGTTTCCAGAGCATTTCTAGCATCTGTAGGAAATATTTACCGCTGCCACCCAACAGGTCAAAGTTTGCCCTGCCGTCTCGTAGACGCGATGCAAAGTTATTCGCGCTCCTATGCCAGTTGTCGGCGATTGGGCGTGCTAGGACCTGGATCCAGACTTCTTCGGTACTTTCGTCCAGTTTTGCTAGTGTGGCGGTGATACCAGCTAGCGGGTCGACTTCGAAGCTCTGGAAGGTTTTTATCGGCAAAAATTCGTTGTCGGTCAGTGTTAGTTCAGAGGTGTAAACGACGTCGTGATTGATCTCGCGCGCCGTGTAGTCAGAGTCCAGAGTGTGTATTTGGACTGTTGGGTATTGGGCGTATATCTGACCTTCGACGAAGTTCTGCAGGTGTTTTGGTATCCAGACGTAAAAACGGATCAGTTTGTCGATAACGGCGATTTCGAACGATATATGTTCCTGCAAGCCACCACTCATACGCAGTTCGGCTTTGTCGCGCAAGATACCGTGTAGACTGGCGAACATCTGTTCCGCTGCTAGCTCGCTTTTGTCGTTAGCACGCGGGATCTCTAGAGTGATCAGCACGTGTTCTTGCATGTCCAAGGTTTCGGCCTGGCGGTTATTGCGCCACGCTAAATAAAGTAGCAATGCAGCCAATGGCACCCAGACGTACCATGCGAGAAGCAAACCAAAAAGCCATGCGAGTATACTACCCATCGATACCTCTTATTGTCTCGCAAAGTTGTCGTGCATGCAACGATAGAACTGGGGCTAGACTATTTTTCGGCCAGCGCGTAGGTTGCTTTGGCAACGCGCTTGAACTCTGGCTTACTCTGGAGGTTGAGTAGGATGGTAGTTTCTTTGACTTGGCGGTCCTTGAGAACGCGTTTGACGATTTCGTCACGGTGGAGTGGTTCATTGGCTTTCTTTAGTACGTCGGTGATGATGTCAGCAACAGTACCCTTTTTGTAACCCCATTCGTTAAGGGCGTAGATACCGCGACCGATGAGGACGAAGCGCTTGTCTTTGATCAATTCGTTGTGAATCGCCTGAGTTGTAACGTCTTTGCGCTTGAAATCACTGCCCTTTATAGCGCCAGCGATCTCTGAAAAGTGCATTGGCTTGTGGTTTTCCTGCAGGATAACGTAGATCTTGTCGCGGATGTTCTTTGGGTTAACTGTTGGCCATTTAGTGAGGCCCCAGACGTCTTTTAGGCTGGCTAGGTGTTTACTCAGGCTAGCTAGAGCGCGGACGTGGTCTGGGTGCTCGTAGTCTAGTTTGCTGTGTAGTTCGTTGGCGCTCAAGGTCTGACCGTGCTCTTTGACGGCTTTGACTACTTCGTCGACGCGCTTTTTCAGCTGTTTTTCGTTGTGATGCTCGCTCAGGGCGATGCTGTGGTGGTAGTTGTCGTTTTCGTTTAGAACTGACAGTTTTGGCGCTAGTTCGGCGACAAATGCTACGTGGGCACGGTCGCGGTCGTTACCAGCAGGTATGACTCGTTCAGTGATGTCACTCAGACGAGCGGCACGACCCATTTCGTGTAGCTGCTCGACTAGGTGTCGTTCAACAGCCTCTAGGTCTAGACGACCTTCTTCTGCGGCGATCTTTAGACGGATGAGAATAGCTTTTTCTAGCTGACGAACACGTTCACGGGTGATACCTAGCAATTCACCGATCTGCTCTAGGGTTTCCTTGCGATCAAACAAACCAAAACGGCGTGAAACGATCTCTCGTTCACGATCACGCTCAATGCCATCAAGTATGGTAGTTACCACGCTTTTAATGTCAGGGGCTGTGTTTTCGGCGCTTTGGCTCATATTATTCCTCTTTACACTTACTACTGTAATTTTAGATGTTCGTACACCAGATTTATGACTATTTTAGAAGATATTTTCGTAAAAGTCAAATATACTCTGTTATGGCCCTATTATAGCACATACTAGACGCTTATGGTAAATAGTACTTTGGGACTTTTTTAGACGGAAATATGTTGTATAAAAAAGAATATATCCGCCACATTTTCTCTAGTGGCGGATATGCGATTTACTTCTTACGTGCTCCAAAGCGGGTCTTTTTTGCCGGCGCTTCTGCTAGTAGCTTTTTCGCTTCTTCGTGGGTTATCTTTTTCGGGTCGGCGTCTTTGGGAATCTTGGCATTCTTTTTGCCATCGGTAATGTACGGTCCAAAGCGGCCGTTCAAGACCTTTACACCGTCGCCAAAGTCAGAAATGTTCTTTTCAGCCTCAGCTTTCAGCTTGGCATCATATAGTTCCAGTGCGCGCTCTAGGGTGATATCGTGCGGATCCTCGGGTTTTATACTGACAAACAGTTTGTCGACCTGGATATACGGTCCAAAACGGCCGATGTTAGCCTTTATATCTTTGCCGTCTGGAGTTTGACCGACTAGACGCGGTAGTTTAAAGGAATGTAGAGCTTCCTCTAGTGTGACATCTTCGATGCGCTTGCCTTTAGGCATCGGTGCAAACAGAGGTTTGTCCTCTTTGTCTTCGCTGCTACCTAGCTGTAGCATTGGACCAAAGCGGCCAAAACGAGCGATGATAGGCTTGCCGGTCTTCGGATCGACGCCAACTTCTCTGCTCTCACCAACGGTGCTGCGGTCAATGCCGCCAGATTTCTCTATCAAATCGTGAAATGGTGTATAGAAGTCCTCGAGCATTTTGTTGCGCTCTAGTTTTTGCTCGGCGATATCGTCGAAGTGCTCTTCTACGCTGGCGGTAAAGCCATAGTCGACGATCTGTTCGAAATGATCGCTCAAAAAGTCAGCGATCAGCTCTCCTGCAGGCGTAGGTATTAGTTTGCCACGGTCGGCACCGGTTTTTTCTTGGACAACTTCACGCGTAACGCCGGCTGGAGCGTACGAAAGGACTATAACGTCACGTTCTGTTCCCTCGCCTTCACCTCGTTCAACGTAGCCGCGTGTTTGTACGGTGTCGATGATGGTGGCGTAGGTGCTTGGGCGGCCGATGCCGAGTTCTTCGAGTTTTTTGACTAGGCTACCTTCGGTGTACCTAGCTGGTGGACGAGCGAATGTCTGGCGGGCGCTGGCTTCGGTTAGATCCATAGTGTCGCCGCTAGCAACAGCTGGCAGTAGGTCGGCTTCTTTTTTACTTCCGCCGTAAACTTTCATAAAACCGTCAAATATAACTACTTCACCTTTTGCCTCGAACGACTCTTTGCGGGTCGAGATGGTTATGGTGATGGTCGTTTTCTCTAGTTTGGCCGGTGACATCTGGCTAGCTAGGGTGCGGCGGCGGATTAGGTCATATAGTTTCTGGTCGTATTCGTTGCTGCTACCTACCTCTAGAGCCATGTTAGTTGGGCGGATGGCTTCGTGGGCTTCTTGGGCGCTGGCGCTTTTGGTCTTGAACTTGCGAACGTTGGCGTACTCTGTGCCGTAAGCGGTCTTTATATAGTCGTGTGCAGCAGCTATGGCCTGTTCACTCAGGTTGACGCTGTCGGTACGCATATAGGTGATCTTACCGTCCTGGTACAGCTTTTGTGCGGCTGCCATGGTGGCTTTAGATCCAAAGCCTAGCTTGCTGTTGGCGTCCTGCTGCAGAGTACTGGTCGTGAATGGTGCGCCTGGGTTGCGGGTGCTCGGGCTTTTAGTGACGTCTGAAACAGTAAAGTTGGCCCCATTTAGGCTAGTTAGGAATTCCTGGGCCTGTTCTTCGGTGTCGAAACGCTGCGGTAGCTCTGCTTTGACCTCTTCACCGTCGTGGGTGAAAACGGCTGTTATTTTGAACTGGAAACTACCTTCAAAAGCGCGAATTTCGCGTTCACGCTCTACTAGTAGCCGTACCGCTGGGCTCTGGACGCGTCCGGCGCTCTTGCCGCCAGGGACCTTCTGCCAGACAACTGGCGATAGTTCGAAACCGACTATGCGGTCCAGTATCTGTCGTGCCTGTTGGGCAGCGACGAGGTTCATATCGACGGTGCGTGGGTTTTCTACGGCTTTTGTGATGGCGTCTTTAGTTATCTCGTGGAAAACTATACGCTTTGTGTGGCTAGGGTCTAGACCCAAAACTTCACATAAATGCCAAGCGATCGCCTCCCCTTCACGGTCTTCATCGGTTGCTAGCCAGACAGTGTCGGCAGCTTTGACAGCTTTTTTTAGCTCTGCTGCGACCTTTTTCTTTTCCGGGTCAACTTCATAAGTAGTCTTGAAGCCGTTTTTGACATCTATAGGTGGCGTGCCGTCTTTGGTCTTTTTGACGATAGAACGTATGTGCCCTATAGATGAGAGAACTACAAAGTCTTTACCGAGATACTTCTCGATGGTCTTTGCTTTTGCTGGGGACTCTACGATAACTAGATTTTTGCTCATATGATAATGCTTATATAACTATACAGAATTATGCAGTCAATTGCCCATACTACGTTAAATACATAAAAATGCAAAATATTTAATAATTTTTTAATTTTGCTGTTGACATCATATACCCGTCAGGAGCACACTATTTAAGTTCCCGTGCACAAGCACAGACACTACGTCTCTTGACAAAATCAGGAAATTAGGGTATTATACTCTAGTTTTCGTTCGTGCTTTATGTATGACGAACAGTACATTCCATCTCATCCGATCTACTAAAGGAGTAGTAGAGTCATGACAACGACAGTTGACACCGAAGCGACAGCTGAGGCTGTGAACACGTTCAAGCGTTCACTCTCGATCGGCTTTCGTCTCTCTGGCACTGAGCTGGAGAGTGTAGTCGAGGAAATGCGCGCTGCATCCGTGTACGACCGCAAGGAAGTCGTCATCTCGGCAAGGAAGCTGACGCCGAAGACCAAGGACATGAGTCCTGAGGAGAAGCAGGCTGTCCGGGACGAGGTTGACGCCATCAACGCCGACCGCCTCGTGAAGGTACGCAACTTCCTGGAGTACTTCTTGTCCTCCAAGACGGCGGCCCTGCTGACATCGCGCATCAAGAGCAACGTCGAGGGCCTGGTGGTCTTTCGCTGCTCTACTGACGAGTTCTACACACTGCTCGTCGACCACAACTGAGGTTGCTCTACATTTCTCGGATGAGACATCCGGCCGCTCTCGTAGCGGCCGGTTCTCATATTTCATGATTTTTTAATAATCTTATTGACATAGCCGTTATTAAGCGGTACAACAGAAGTAGATTCCCCTCGGTACCCATCTATAAAAGGCGCCGAACAGTACAACAATAAACACGGGCATAAAGCCCAAAGGAGCTACTAAGATGGGACGCTCAGAAATGGAGATTCCTCGAGGATCTTCAGCTGCTGGATTTGATATAGCAACATTTTCGCCTCGTGCGGAAACAGATGTTGTTGGTCGCCACGGGTCATTGATTAGTCGTGAAGTACCTGTTACGAACCCAGATGTTCTAGAAGCACGTAAAGCTGTTGACGGGATCGATGCCCTAGCTAGCCAAGAGGCAAAGGAAGCTGGTCGTCAGCGAGCGGACGAACTTATGGTTGAACGCTTGGGTGCGGTATCGGTTATTGACGCAATCCGTGCACAGGAGCTCTACGACGCGTTGCAAGCAGACATAGCTGATTCTTCAGAAACCGATCCTGGTACAGGCCAGTACCTCTAGAGATTCCAGCGATTTGCCCCTGCAGGTCGTATAATCCCTCTTATCTCGAGTATAGTAAGGACCTGTGAAAAAGCGGCCGCATCTAGGCCGCTTTTTTCTTGTATCTCGTCTCCATCTGTTATGCCGTCGGATATCAACTGCAGGATTACCTGCTCATCTGGAGTAGTTGCCAGCAGAAGTGCCTGTTTTTTAGTCTTTTTTGGGAACAACTGACCTATAAAAGCATCTATGTCGACTATAGGCGTCGCACCCTGGGCTATCAGGCGGTTACAGCCGGCACTCATAGCGCTGGTTATTGGTCCTGGAACAGCATAGATGTCACGTCCCTGCTCTAGTGCGTGTCCGACGGTGTTCATGGTGCCACTATGTGCGGCAGCTTCGGTGACTATGACTATATCTCCGAGAGCACTGACTATGCGATTTCTCTCTAGAAAGTTGTTTTTATAAGCTGGAGTGCCGGGTTCATATTCGCCTACCAACGCCCCGCCGGTCTTTAGTATGTCATCGGCCAGTTTACGGTGACTACTGGGGTAAATTGTGTCCAGGCCGCTCGGTAGCACCGCTACGGTCTTGCCGCCCGCTAGCACGGCTGCTTCATGAGCAATACCGTCAACACCGTGTGCTAGACCACTGACGATAACAGCGCCTTTCTCTGCCAACCGGCCCGCCAAGTCCTTTGTTACCTGTCGACCATAAGCGGTCGGTTTTCTAGTCCCAACTATAGCTACTCCTAGGCTATAGGTTGGTATATCACCTCTGTAAAATAGCCGTTTTGGGCGTCCTGGAATCTGCTCCAGTCTACTGGGAAAGAGTGGATCCGAAGCGCTTATGCTATTGATTTTCATAGGTATTGTGCTCAAAAGTATTGACTTTATGTAAAAAGAATGCTAATATAGCGCATGGTTGATCGTTAAAAGCGGTCAAATGTACCTTATACCCCCAATTCTAACAGCAATGTTAGGTTGCGTGTGTACCTGGTTGTAAGTTTTCTACCCTCCACTTCCAGCCACGAGATTTATCTCACAAGGGTCACGCGCATACTAACCCCTTTAACCTCTTATCTTCCTCTGCGAGGCGATAAGAACCCCGAATCTGCTTCGGCAGACAGGCGGACCACATTGTCGGAAATATGAACAATTGGCCTTGGCCAGGCGCACGATGCGTACCTAAATACATCAGTAGCGCTTTCCGGTGGAGTAGCCCGGGTGGGTTGAAGGGTTGAATGGTGCCAGGTGATGCCCACCCTTACCTGGTACCTTTCAAAGAATTGATATCGGTATAACAAAAAACCAGCCTTGAACGGCTGGTTTTTTGTTTCTGAGATATTTTGGCTAAAAATGAACCGAGCCCCGACCGTGATGGTCGGGGCTCGGAGCTTGAGTTATCTCCTACGGTTGAGCACGTACGTCACATCCTTGAGTATGTACGGGGGCAACGTCTTGGGATCCAAGTGCTCAGTGGGGTACTCGTACATAGGATCGTCAATGCGATAGAGCTCGCCGTCGGTTGCGAGACAGATACCTTCGTAAAGGTACATGGCCGGGATGGTCCTGTCTCTGCGACGGCCACCCGGCTTGGAGATCTCCCTTGCTCCGTCCCAGTCTCTCGAATCGAAGCACGCCATGGCTCTCGCAAGTGCTTCGTTGAACTTTGGCATCAGCTTGCTGCGCTCGTAGTCCTCGCAAGCTCGCCTTTCCTGCAGCTCGAGTTCTTGTGCTCGCCGCTCACCCTGTTCCTTTGCCTTTTTACGCGCACGAAAACGCTCGGTGTAGTATCCGGTCAGTTTGCTGGCCATTGGTTACCCTGTCTCTCAAGCTCCTATCTCGGAGCGGGTTGGTTGGAGTAATCTCGCGCCTTTCGCCGCTCGACGAAATTAGAGAAATTATAGAATATTTTGGTAAAGAATACAATATCTAGGCGTGCGTTGTCGACTGGAATTGGCCTGTAGCGAAGTCGTCGATTATGCTGCTAACTTTTTGCGATAATTCTTTCAGCGCTTCATCTTCGGCACCAGTGAAGTTGTTTAAAACGAAGTCTTTGTCGTCTATACGGTCGCGTAGGTTGTTGTGGACGCCTATGCGGACACGGGCGGTATTTTCGCCCAAGTGCTGACTGATGGACTTTACACCGTTATTACCGGCGTCAGAACCGCCCAGACGGGTGCGGATGGTGCCGAACGGCAATGCTAGTTCGTCATGAACCACCAAAACGTCCTGAGGGGCTATTTTATAGAAATCCGCAATCGCCCTGCCCGCTTCGCCGCTCAGGTTGTAGTAGGTCGTTGGTTTGGCTAGTATGACCTTTTCGCCTTCAACAGTTATCTCGGCTACCAGTGCTTTGAACTTTGCCTTGTTTTGCCAGTCACTGCCCTGCTTGTCGGCGTAAATGTCTAGCATACGCCAACCGACGTTGTGACGAGTTCTCAGGTATTTGTCTTCGGGGTTTCCGAGGCCAATGACTAGTTTCATATCTGTTTCAGTATAATGTATGGACAAAATAGCGAAAATATTGCAAAATGTTTGTGGTCATCTAACCGGATGACTAAAACGAACAAAGGGGCGACACATGTCGCAGCAGTACACGGTTGACCAGCTGGCCGAGGAGTTCATCAGGGCGCAGGACTGGTGGAGCGAGGGCGGCCTACTCACGACAAAGGTGGTGATGCTCGACGAGCGGAGCAGCTGTCCCCGACTATCCCGGGGATACAGCGTACGACTTCTCAGGTACATTGACGGCCTGGAGCTCGATGTTGTCCGCTCGGCGCTGTCGCGCCTCAGTTCACATGACGAGGCAGAGAGCGACGTGCACGTCCGCGAGGCCCTTGCGGGCAACGTGGATGACACCCTGCGCGAGGAGCTGTACATCTGTCTGTACAAGGCAGTTCCGAGGATTATCAACGAGGGGTAGCCCCTCCTGGCAGGCGGCCTAGTACGGTTCTTCGGAACCGGAACGGCCGCCTGCCGCAACAATTCTTCGACATTTTAAAAGCCCCGACTTAGCGGGACTTTTTTTCGTTTTCGAGCT
>CBRAFJ010000035.1:0-8876 GCA_967755195.1 uncultured bacterium
AGGGCGGTGTAGGCCACTATGCATTTGACGGTCTCAGTGAGCTGAAAAAACTTGCCCAGTTTGCTCCAGGTGCAGATGTCTATTTACGTATAAAAGTCTCTGACTACGGTAGCTCGTTCCCGCTTTCAAAGAAGTTTGGTGCCGACCCGCTACACGCAGTTACCTACATGGATATGGCGCGCGATATGGGTCTAAACCCTGTTGGTTTGGCATTTCACGTAGGTTCACAGGCATTGAACATGCAAGCATGGCGTGCGGCTTTCGAAACCTCCGGTGATATCATAAAGCGCCTTAGCGCGATCGGTATTGATATAACCATGCTAGACATCGGAGGCGGTTTTCCAAAGACATATGTCGGACCTGCGCCTAGCATGAAGCAGGTTGGTAAGACCATTAGCTCTTGTATAGAAGAGTACATACCGAAAGATATACGAATCGTAGCTGAGCCGGGACGTTTTGTCAGTGCTGACGCCAGTGTTATAGCTACATCAGTCATTGGTCGTGAGCATCGCGGCGGTGAAGAATGGCTCTTTCTCGACATGGGTGTATTTCAAGGTCTAATGGAATGCCTAGAGATGCGCGACTGGAGATACCCGATATTTACAGATGACGAGGGAGCTACCGACAGTGTCTTGTACGCACGGCCCTTTACGTTAACTGGTCCAACCTGTGACGCGTACGACACTATTGGCTTTGACTACATGCTACCACCGGCCATAGATGTCGGCGACAGAGTATATTTCGGTGCCGCCGGAGCATACACGACTGTTTACGAGAGTAATTTTAATGGCTTTGAGCCACCAAAGAAGTACTTCATAGAGTAACTAAAATAGACAGGAACGAAAATGGATTCACTATACCAAGAAAATCACGAAAAGAATGAAGAAAAGCTCGGCGACAGTATCATCGATACGTCTAAAGAGGCCTGGGAAGAAACCGTAAAAGGTGTTCGTAAATTAGGGATGCTTGACGACGACCGTTTCAAAGAAGCTCTAGACGACGAACGAACTATAAATATTGAGTTGAGTGACGGCCGCAAGGTAACTAGCCTTGTGCCTATGGACTATGGTGATGCTGCAGGTTACGACAGACGACGCTGTGTAGTTGATATTGCTCATGCGGATAGTGAAGATGTCTGGGCCTACATGAACTCAGGCGAAATACTTTCAAATGCTACAGATGAGTCATACCAACAGGTTGTTCAAAAATTGCGCGACGCGGGCGAAGGTTACATATTTTATACAGTTAGTGAATACGACAACCCTGAGAACAACGCTGAAACCGAACTAAGCGTATTGCTGCAGGATGCCGGTATGAGTACTGAATGGATGACTATAAAGAACGAAGAGGCGGCAAAGCAGGGCGAAGATCATGCTGAGGCCAGCCTTAGTTTGTTCTGTGTCGATGTACCGCTAGAAGCAAAGACAGACACTGTTGCTAGTATAGATTTGCTATACGACACGTACAAAAAGGGCGTAGAGAATGGTATTTACCCAAATGACACCGAAAATGGCGTAGCCGTGATGCGTGGTTCTGATATTAGCGAAGAACTGGCAGACAAGTTATGGGACATATATGAAGACCGTTTCGAATGGCTAGGTGTTGATCATCCTATATCTATGGAAGATACAAAGCAATCAGCCTTGCCTATGATAACTAGCGGCAATACGTTGCTGTCTATTCGCTTCAAAGACGGTGAACCTGTCTGTTTTACTGACTTTGTAGGTAACACAGACGAGGTTACTTGGCTTAATCCAGAGTTTCTACACGATGACGGCCTAATGAAGCGCGCCGAGAACCAAAGTATAGTATTTTTTCCAGGCATCGTGTCAGCAGAAGCTGGCGCAGGGTATTCTATGGACGTTATTGGCGTATTAGCGGATATCGGACTCGACTCAGGTGCTTCGTATAAGGTTGTTTTTGAAAACACCAACATGTCCGAGATATATATTCCAAAGATCGTTCAGGACGTAATAAACAGTCGTGGCAGGGAGCAGGTCGAAGCACCAGGACTTGTAGACAAAACTTACTACAAGTATCTTCACTACAAACAATCCGAATAGACTACTGGCGTGGTCGTATGGTGTATTTTTTGAGAATATGCACTGGTTTCAGGTTTTGCTTGAATTTTCTGAGACCTTCTATACCCAAATCTTGCTCGTAGTTTATACGGGTGAATCCCAGACTGTGTAATATTTTTGCTGATTCGTGAACAAGCGCAAACGACAAGTTGGGGTAGCTATAATTGGTTTTTTGATGGTTATACGTAGCCATGTCATCGTCTATTTTTCGGTATACGATAAAACCTACTAGCTCATTTTTGACATAAAGATTTATGCTTTTGTAGTCTAGCCGATGTGCTAGCTTGAACATTCTTTCCATGACTAGCTTTTCTTGGTCAGCTGAGTCGTTTGTATTAAATACTTTGTCCCATTTTTCGAGGGCTGCTAGTAGAGATTGTTTGTTTTGATCGTCATTTACATCTGCGGATACAGCATAGTAATCACTGCCTGCAGCCTTCTTAAATTTGCTTATAAAATAGCGAGGAGACTGCATGATACTGCCTTCTAAGGTTGCGAGTCTTTCAACGTCCAGTATGTATTCGTTGTTGTCAGGATCTTCAGTTATCTCATAAAAGGATTTATCATGGATAGCATTGACTGCGTATTCTGGTACGCCTAGTAATACTTGATTGAAGCTATTTTCCTGAAGAAACTTAAACAACTCTTTTATGGTTTCGTCTACCATATGGTCACCCATAAAGTTCAACGCTACCTCACCGTTCATATAGTGTGGCTTGTCTAGGATGACTATATTGCCGTTTAGCTGTGATATCCGCAGGTCTTCATCTGTGCCTCGCCAAATCATTAGATTTCCAAAACTAAAGTCAGCATATTTCGGATATTTCGCGTAGGCTTCCTCATACCAGTCTTTGTCTGCAAGAGCGAGGTGTCTAAAGTTTGGGAAAGTTGGGACTGTTTGCATGGTGTTTATGTTATAAACTGTAGATAGTTGGACTCATACAGAATTATGACAGGAGAACTATGGAATTAATTGTATCACTTGTATATATACCTGTCATTTTGAGTATGGTTTTTATAGGTGTTACGACCTTTACCTATAGAGAGCGTCAATATGTATCCTACTTTGCCTCCATGCTGCTTGTCGGCAGTGTATGGCTTATGATGCAATACGTTGCCCAAATGGTTGATAGTGGCTCCGGGAGACTCGCTGTATCATTGCTGCAGACTGCGAGTGCTATGGCAGGGTTTTTGGGTGTATTCTTTATGATGTTTGCCGTCAACTATGCAGGAATAAGATTGACGCGTGTTTCAATTGCTGCCATGTTGTTACCTGCCTTACTGTTTGTTCCTTTGAACTACACAGACATGATGATATCGGCTGCACACGCATCACCGTATGGGATAACCATAGATAATGTAGGCCCTTTGTATTACGCAGAGATAGCAATGGTGGCTATTTATTTTATTGTCGGTGTAATATTTCTGGGTCGCTATATAGTAGGCTTACCAAAGAAGCAGAGACAAAAAAACTACTTGCTAGTGGCTGCTATGTTGCAGGCTGCGGTTCTCTTGGTGCTCACATCGTCACCGGCGATAACAGATTCCATGTTTCAGCTCTTGATACCTCTATCTTTGGGCATCATGTCTACGCTGATTACTATATCTATAGTTAGACATGGGTTGTTTAATATACGAACAGCCGCTATACGCTTTATTGCTTACATATTTTCTCTAATAGTACTTGGCCTTGTTTACTATTTCGTCGCGTACATAGTATCTGTGGTTATTTTAGGCGGTTTCGCTGGTAGTGATGTATCTATAGATCCTGTGAACTTTATACTCGCCTTAACCTTGGCATTTCTGTTTCAACCAACGAAGCGTTTCTTCGACAGAGCGACCGATCGTATATTTTTCCGGGACCAGTACAGTCTTGAGGATTTCTATGAGCACTTCAGTTCAACATTGACGTCTACAACCGAGCTACGTACTTTACTGGAAAAAGCAACAACCGAAATTGGCACCACGCTAAAAGCAAGTCAGGCACTACTCTATGTTCGGTATAATTCATCTCATCATATAACAGTGGGTGCTGCGGGACAAAAACAATTTGATGGAGCTAGTATCGATGTTTTAGATGAGTATGTACAGCAAAAAGGTTACGATGTAATTGCAAGGGAGCTATTACTGGAAGGTGAACACTTGCAGAAGATTATGGCACGAGAGAGGCTCAGCATAATTCTACCGCTTTATATGCGTGCCAGTGGAAGAACGAGTTATTTAATGATCGGTGAACGCTTGAGTGGTGCATATAGTAAGCGTGACTTACGTGCACTGACGGCTATTTCCAATGAGCTTACTATTGCCATTCAGAACACACTATCAGTTCAAGAGATTCGTGATATCAATGCCTCGCTTGAAAGACGCATCGAAGAAGCGACAGCCAAACTGACACGTACTAATGAGCGTTTGCGCAAGCTGGATGAGACAAAAGATGAATTCATATCTATGGCATCACACCAGTTACGTACGCCGCTGACGTCAGTGAAGGGTTATATAAGCATGGTGCTAGACGGGGATGTTGGAAAGCTGACCGATGAACAGCGCAAGATCCTGGAACAAGCTTTCGGTAGCTCACAGCGTATGGTTTATCTGATAGGTGATTTCCTGAACGTTTCGCGCATACAGACTGGCAAGTTCGAAATAGAGCAAGAGCCAGTTAACCTGGCAGGTGTCGTCAGCCAAGAGATAAATCAGCTAGTCGAAACAGCGAAGACAAAACGTATAGCCATGACGTACGAAGTGCCGGAAAACTTTCCAACTATCAATGCCGACGAAAATAAACTACGCCAGGTCATGATGAACTTCATGGACAACGCTATCTACTATTCTCCAGCTGACACAAAGATAAAGGTCCAGCTGTACAAGGATGCTGATTCGGTTATTTTCAAAGTTACCGACCAGGGTATAGGTGTTCCAAAATCCGACCAGCCAAAGCTATTTACCAAGTTCTTCCGCGCACCGAATGCCAAACAACAACGTCCTGACGGCACTGGCATAGGTCTATACATGGCCAAGAAGGTTATAGTTGGTCATCACGGTACGGTGATATTTGAAACCAAAGAGGGCAAGGGAAGTACTTTTGGGTTCAAGCTACCGATAAAAGAAGCAAAATAAGACACCCCATGCGAGGTGTCTTATTTGTATGCTCCAGGTAGTGTCTAGAAAATCATTCCGATGACTTCGACGATTAGCCATGCAATCACTATGGCTATACCTGCAGTTATCGCTACAGGACGAGCAAAGCGCTTTTTGGTTTGCCACCACTCACCGAGCGCGGTGCGCTGTACAGCTTCATAGCGGTGGATTGTTGGTTCTACAGACGGGGCGTTTTGTTTTGCATCTTCACCTTGGTATTTTTTGTTGCGTTTTTTCTTGTGTGCCACCATCCCCTCCTTGGTTGTTCTATCGGTTTAGGAACTTGCCCTTTAGGTTGCGGCGAGAGTTCAGGTAATTGTACGCACCGTAGCCAAGTGCACCAGCACCCATGAGGCCACCAATAGCAGCGCCAGGGCCGGTTTCGGCGATTGAAGCAGGTAGAACTTCTTCTGGTTGTTCTTTACAAGCTTCATCATCTACGGGCTTGTATTTGTCAGCTTCAGACTGTTTGACGGTGATAATCTCACCAGTTTCAGGGTTACAAACCTGGACGTCTTCACATGCCTTATCGCCCACAGGCTTGTATTTACTGGCGTCTTTTTCGCTAACCGTGATGGTTTCACCGGTAGCAGGGTTACAGACTATGACTTCACCTGGTTTCGGTTCTTCTTTTACAGTGACTTTGACGGCACATTTTGCACTAGTTGCTTCGACAGTTTTACCGTTTACAGTTACTAGAGCAGTCACTTTGGTAGTATACGTGCCAGCTTTTGCATACTCATGGCTAATAGTGCGAGAGGTGGTTGTGCTGCTTTTACCGTCACCAAAATTGTAGCGGTAGTTGGTGACCTTGGCGCCGTTAGCGGCAGATGCGGTTGCAGTGTAGGTAAATTTGGTGCGGGTAACTTGCTTTTGGGTCAGCAAGGTACATGCGTAAGTAGGTTTCGGTTCTGGCTTTGGCTCAGGTTTAGGTTCCGGCTTCGGTGTAGCTGAAACTGGGTTACCGCAAGACTTGATGACTGCAAAATCAAACTTGCCACCAGTCATTTTTATGTAGGCTGTCTGACCTTCTGTGACGAACTTGCTGGTTGAATATTTACCGGCGTTAGTGCCAGAGATAGGGGTGCCGCCGTAGTTACGGCCAGCAGTCTGAGCGTTTGTGGCAACAGTTTTGCCGTTAACCGTGACACGACCGTCACGCCAGACGATACCGTTAACAAAGCTGCCAGACTTTAGGTCTGATTGGCTGACGCCTAGAGCGTTATAGATCTTTGGCACGTCGCCCTTAGATGCTTTTGCGCGCATGTCACTGACGCTACTAACACCGCACTTTATAACTGCAACGTTGTCGCAGTCAGGGGTGTCATCGACAACTGCCGAGACCTGATTTGTTGTTACGCCGGCCAGAGCAAAGCTAAATGCTAGCCCCAGTGTTGCCGCGAAAATACGAAACGTGTTCTTCATATTGTCTAAACTTCCTTCTCCCACACCGTTACTTGTACACCAGTATGAAATATACGAAATAATTTGTCAACAAACAGCAAAATATGAAAATAGGACGCACATGTGTACGTCCTATTTTGTGAGCATTTGCTTTGAGGTGTTTAGCGACTCTGCAGGTAGCGCACGGCTGCGTATGCTAGCGCGCTCAGTGACAGAACTGACAGGATGCCAGTAGCAGCACCGGTTTTAGGTAGTTCAGCTGGAGTCTCTGTGGTTTCAGACAGAACTTCTTCTGGAGTTTCAGGAGTGACACACTCTAGGTCAGTTTTTTCCTGTTCAGTTAGGTCACGGACCTTTTTCCATTCGCCAGTCGTGACGACAGGAGCTTGCTTAACCCATTTACCGTTTTCTAGTTTGTAGTCAACAGTTGTGGTTATAGTGCGTTTTTCGACGCCTTTTTCACAGCTCTTACGCTCTTCGGTTTTTTCAGACTTTTCAGGGTTTGGCTTACATGGGTTGCCACCGTTGCGGAAGTCGATCATGTTGCCGTCAGGGTGGATAACAGCCGTAGGGTAGTGTGGCAGTGGGCCATCTACACCGTCGTACTTTTTAGAACTAAAGTACAGGTCGGTCTGGTAGTAACACGCAGTAGATTTAACTTTTAGAGTAGCTTTGGTGGTGCTTTTGCTGATGACAACTTCCTTGTGGTCAACAGGAGTTTGCTTGCCGCTAGTTGCCCATGTAGGACCTTCGGTAGCGTAGTTGTTGAAAGAGACGGTCAGTTTGGCGTTATCACATAGGGCAGCACCTTTGTATTCGACAGTAGCTTCAAACGGAGTTGAGCTGCTGATTTTACCTGTTATTTTTGAGCGGTCTACTGTGGTTGCACAGTTAGTGCTTGTCTGGTTGGTCGCTGACACAATAGTGCTAGATGCACCGGTGCCCATGACAACTAGAGCAAGAGCTGACGCAGTTAGAAATGCTTTACGAAAGTTCATTGTGGTGAATGACTCCTTTTCTTTTCTCTGCCCGGCAGGGAAACTAATAATATTTACCTAAATAACCACCTCAGGCTATTTCGTCTATATTATCATAAACTTATTAAAAAGTCAATACCCTTATGTAAATACCTCCCGCATTACACGAGAGGTATTTACTACTAACTAACGAGAGATGTTAGTTTTTGTTGAGTTGTCGACGACCTTGTAGGAAGTAGACTGCACCGTAAGCTACCAGGCCAGCTATCAGGATCAGGTATGGGTTACCGTTGCTGGTACCACCGGTTGCTGGGATAGTTGCAGGCATTTCAGTGCTGGTTGCCAGAACTTGTGGTGGATTTTTGTCGTCGCTGTCACCTAGGACCTGGCCAGGTGTTTCCGGCTCTTCAACTGGTGGGGTCACGCAGTCTAGCTCGGTTTTTTCAGCGTCTGTTAGGTCACGTACGTATGTCCAGTCACTGTGGGTAACGTGTACTACAGGTACCCATTCCCATTTGATGTAGTTAAACACGTACTTCTTTTTGATGGTGATAGTCTTGCTCTCGACACCGTTTTCACAGCTCATGCGAGTCTTGTCGAAGGTCTTAACTACTTTTTCTGGCTTTTCAGGCTTGTCACAGCGAAGCTGTAGTTTTTCTAGACTGTTCAGGTCACGGATGTGGATAGGCTCACCGATTACTGAAGTCACAGTTGGAACCCAGCTCCAGGTGTTAACGTCAAAGGTGTAAGTCTTTGTGTAGGTGGTTATTGTCTTTGTTAGGCCGTCTTCACAAGACTTGTCGTAGTCTTTGGTTGTCCAGGTTTTGTCGCTAGGCTTTTCAGGCGTGTCGCAGTCCAACTGTGCTTTTTCAGCGTTGGTTAATGGAGCGACAAGTGTCCAGGCGCTAGTAGCTACAACAGATGCTTTGGCGGTATCTAGTACCCATGCGTTTGCAACTGCACTCCATACGAATGGTGTAGAAACAGTGTGAGTACGAGTGAAGTGGCCGTCACAAGTCATGTCAGGTTCGGTCTGGTATGAGATTTGTGCAGGTGGTTGTGACTGACAGTCTGTCAGTAGTAGGCTTTGATCACCGCGTTCTGCCCATGCGTATGTCTGGCCCTGTTTGACTATAGAGCCAGCTGGGTAAACGTCTCCAGAGTGAGAAGGTGTCTCGTTAGTGTGGCCGGCGTTAAAGAAAGCGTTTTTGCTTGTAGTAATCAGGTGAGGGTTGTTGCCGTTGTGACAGTAGCTGATTTTGTCACTTTCTGGGGT
>CBRAFJ010000036.1:0-8815 GCA_967755195.1 uncultured bacterium
CATGCCAGGTCACGCCGACTACGTCAAGAACATGATCACCGGTGCTGCACAGGTTGATGGTGCTATCCTCGTTGTTAGCGCAGCTGACGGCCCTATGCCTCAGACACGTGAGCACGTTCTACTTGCTCGCCAGGTTGGTGTGCCAAAGATCGTTGTCTTCCTGAACAAGATGGACATGGCTGACGAAGAACTAGTTGAACTAGTCGAAATGGACGTTCGTGAACTGCTAACCAAGAACGGTTACGACGGTGACAACGCTCCAGTTATCAAGGGTTCTGCCCTAAAGGCCCTAGAGGGTGACGCTAAGTACGAAGACGCAGTTATGGAACTAGTTGCAGCTATGGACAGCTACATCGAAGAGCCAACTCGCGACCTAGACAAGCCATTCCTAATGCCTATCGAAGACGTATTCAGCATCAAGGGTCGTGGTACCGTTGCTACTGGTCGTATCGAGACTGGTGTTGTAAAGCTAAACGACGAAGTTGAAATCGTTGGTATCCGCGACGGCCGCAAGACTGTTGTTACTGGTATCGAAGCCTTCAAGAAGAACCTTGACCAAGGTCAGGCTGGTGACAACGCTGGTCTGCTGCTCCGTGGTGTTGAACGTGACGACATCGAGCGCGGTCAGGTTATCGCTAAACCAGGCAGCATTACTCCACACACCGAGTTTGACGCCGAGGTTTACATCCTTACCAAAGAAGAGGGTGGTCGCCACACTCCATTCTTCAAGGGTTACAAACCACAGTTCTACTTCCGTACAACTGACGTAACCGGTGAAGTTGAACTACCGGCTGACAAAGAAATGGTCATGCCTGGTGACACCGTAACCTTCAAGGTTAAACTACTTGCTCCTATCGCTATGGAGCAGGGTCTGAACTTCGCTATCCGCGAAGGTGGACGCACCGTTGGTGCTGGTGTTGTTACAAAGATCGAAAAATAGTAGATCTGAGTTAACTACAAACCTTCAAAATACCTCCCACCCGGGAGGTATTTTGTTGTAAAAGCAAAATCCCCGCACCCGGAGCGGGGGTTGCTCGACGGGTGTCGGGGGTAAACTAGTGGATTTTTTCGAAAACCCAACCTTGGTGACCTAGATTGTCGATCTGCTCAACTTCAGTGACTTTCCAATGGCCACGAAGGGCATTTTTGTAAACCTTGGTACGGTAGCCCATCTCTTCAGTATCTAGCTTTTCATTTGAGAAGATACCGAAGTCAGCCAGATGCTTGGTCTCTTCCTCGGCTAGAATGCCGAACAGCTGACCCTGCAACTCACGGGCGAACTTGCGCTGTTCGGCGAAGGTTCGTCGTGCTGAACGGAGCGATTGTGGCCGACTGCGCTTTCTTGAGTCTTGGCTACGCTTAGCAGCTAGCCACAGACGTCTATTTCGCTTATTCCAGCTGGTCTGCTTCGAGCTCACTTCTGGCTCACCTCACTTCACTGTACCGTGTCAGAACTCGCCATTGAATTCTGAGGTGACTGCATAGTATTTAAGCATAAAAAGACTAACGTGTCTAGACGAGTAACAGGGGTTATGGTATACTAACCAAGTATATAAATCGTTCCGACAACTCGGCCAGCCATGAGAAGATATGAAGCGAGCAGAGGTTACGGGACACAAATGAAGGAGTTTAACTGTGGCCGAAGCTACCGTTCCACGTATTCGTATCCGCCTGAAGGCATATGACCACAAGGTCATTGACCAGTCGGCAAAACAAATTATTGACACTGCGCTGCGCACTGGCGCAACCGTAGCTGGTCCTGTACCACTACCAACTCGTCGCAGCACTTTCACTGTCGTGAAGAGCCCACACGTCTACAAAAAGGGTGGTGAAGCGTTCGAAATGCGCGTTCACAAACGTCTGATCGACATCATCGGCGCAACCCCAAAGACCATCGACTCTCTGCAGAATCTCAGCCTACCAGCTGGTTGTGACGCAGAAATCCGAATGTAAAGTGCCCTTGAGACAACCATTCTGGTTTTCTCAACGCGCCGGGCACTGGCGGAGCCAGCTGCTCGGGCTGCTCTTTCCGGAGTCGCAGTCATCACAAAAGCATCCTCATAACGGGGATGTTTTTTATTGGGAATTGTGGCACAATAATTAAACCCTACAGTTTGCGTCACCGAGACGCAGGCATATACAGGAGGCTGGAACAATGGTCCAGAAAAAGGAGAACAAGAAGAGTTCCGAGGAGCAGGTCGACACCGAGGCCCCGCACGGCGCTGAGAAGTCCGAAGGTCTCGACTCTGATGTCGACGACATCCTCGACGAGATCGACGACGTGCTCGAGACCAATGCCGAGGACTTCGTGAAGTCCTTCATCCAGAAGGGCGGCCAGTAGCCGCTCACGAGACCCCGCTAGCCATAGTGCTAGCGGGGTCGTTTCACTTCTATGGGGTAAACGGGTATACTAGTTAGTAACAAGCTATCACCTAAAAGGAGGAAGAAATGGCAAAAAAACTCTCTATCGCAGTCGTTGCTGGACTTGTCGGTGCTGCTGTTGGTGTCCTGTTCGCACCAAAGACCGGCGAGCAGACTCGCAAAGACCTAAAGAAAAAAGCCGAAGAAGTCAAAAAAACCGCTGAGCAAAAGGCTGGAAAGGTCAAAGACGCCCTAAAAGAAGGTGCTGAAGAGGCCGAAGGCGTAGCCAAGCGCTCTGCTCGTGAAGTTGCTGACCTCGCCGACGAAGCGAAATTGCGTGCAACTCGTATCGCTGAAGACGCCAAGGGTACAGGCGCTAGTGTCGCCGAGTCAACAAAGCGTCGCCTGGGCGACAACCGCAAGGAAAAGTAGCGAATAACTAGGGTGGCAAAGAAATCTAAAAAGCCCGTTCGCACAGAAAGCGATGGGGTCTACTTTCTAAAACTCGTTTTGTACGTCGTGCTGGGTTCTATGTGGCTAAAATTTGCTACGCCACTTCAGTTCGGTGACTTTATGCTGAACGGTATTCCGCTCGGTCTGGTTCTTGGGCTTATATTTGCCAGTCATGACCATTTCCAGGTTGATCGCAAGATAGAATACGCCGTGCTCATCGTTGTAACGATACTGACTTACTTTCTACCGGCCGGCATAGTTATTTAACCCCGAAAGCAAAATCGCCCCACATCTACATGGAGCGAAAGTGCTTCTCATGTGAGATGTGAGGCGGGCCTCAGTCCTCTCGTCGCTCGATCTCGGTCACGATGCGGTCGCCCGATACCAGCTCACCGACGCGCTCGTCCCTGGACAGGTGTCCGCGATGCTCGTTGCATCGGAAGGAGATCATGCCGTCGTCCTCCACCACTCCTGATGTCGCGGACGAGTTGCAGTAGAAGAACCTGTTCGATTCGGGGTTGGGGTAGACGTTAATTGCACATGTGCCGCCGATGTTCGCGATACGAACGCGAACCATCTTCGACTTGGCGCTGGGCGTCTTGGCGTCGTTACTCATGTCTAGCTCCTTGCTCGACTCTGGGAATGTGAGGCGTAGGCTTTCCGTTTGGAAAATCTATATCATTATTATATAACAAAAATGTAAATATACAACGATATTTCGACTACCTACTAGCGTATCCAGGCGCAATTGCCTGGACTAGCTCGTCATAAGTCAGTAGAGATGACTCGTAGGCGTATTTTGTCATTACAGGTCCAACATAGCGGTAGTGCCATGGTTCAAAACCGACTCCGGTGATGTCGCGCGCTCCGTCTGGGTAGCGTAGTATAAAGCCGTATTTGTGGGCGTTTTCAGCTAGCCAGGCTCCGGCGCTAGCGCTGAGTGAACAGTCGTAACTATCTAGTTCGCAAGCTGTAGAGACGCTAGAGAAATCAACTGCCAGCCCGGTGTGATGTTCACTGGCGCCGACCGGTAGGACGTATTGTTTAGCGGCCGCTTCGCCAGACTCGGCGACATATTTGTCGTAGGTTGACTGCTGCTCCTCGAACGAACGATAGCCACTGGATAACATCATAGTCTCACCATCTGCTTCTGCCGCTGCTATCAGCGCTTTTAGAGGCTCAACGATACGCTTTTCGACTTTCATAGGCATGTCTTTGTCGCCGTGTGCGACCGGGCTGTCGACTAGTTGGTAGGCGTCCTTGTTTTTTAGCAAATGATCGCGAGAAGTCAAAGCCCACAGTCCACCGTCACGAAACAGGTCGTAGGTCGGGATAACTAGTTTGCTACCATCCATATCAACAGTTTTAGCTACCACTGGCTCGTCGGATAGAGTTTCAGATAGATCAGCATATAGCTGGTCAGTTTTTTGTAGCGCGGAAATGGCGTACCAGCTGGTAGCTACTAGGGCTACAACGAGGACGCGAAGAATCCAAACTGAGTTTGTAGAGTGTTTAGGTCGGTCGTGGGCGATATACATACCCATATATAATACATTGAATACCCATAGCGCTCACGCTACAATGTATCTAACATGAAACGACTCGGGAGTATAGCAGTTCTAGCCATCGTATCGCTACTAGCGATGGTCTCGGTAGCGACAGCCCATGTAGTAGGGTTTGCTGATGGTGAAGTCGCTAAATGCAAATCGACCGAAGCCTTTTGCTTCGCGCCGCAACTCGGAACCGTTCCAGGGCGTGTAGAGTCGGTAAATGTGCCGAAAATCGCTACACCAGCCTGGATGAACGCCGCGGCCACTCCAACTACTCCAGCGGCTCGTGAGGTTACCTATCAAGCAGCCACCAAAGGCTCGGTCCACGCCGACTTTAACGAATTTATTTCCCAGGTGAACGAAACCTTAAATAGTCCAAACGGTTGGTCGCGGCTAGGAGTGCGTTTCGTTAGGGTTGAAACTGGTGGGCAGTTTACGGTTTGGTTGACCGAATCATCGCAGGTGCCAACATTTTCTCCGACTGGCTGTGACGCCATAGTTAGCTGTACGGTTGGTAACAACGTCATCATCAACGAAGTACGTTGGCTAAACGGTTCAGATGCCTGGAACGCAGCCGGTGGCAGCCTGCGCAATTACCGCCACATGGTAGTGAATCACGAAACTGGCCACTGGCTGGGCCACGGACATGAGTACTGCTCTGGCGCTGGCCAACCCGCAAGTGTTATGCAACAGCAAACCATAGATATGCAAGGTTGCGCACCGAATCCTTGGCCGTTAGCGCATGAAATATACTCACCGAAACTGGGGATACGCTCGTGAAAGATGACGGCGAAGAAAAGGGTGAGTTCTTCGTCAGCCGTCGCGGCCGCCACGTCGGCATGCACGAGCTAGATATGAGCGACATGGACATTGACACCGACAACGTTGGTGAAAAGAAAACTAAAAAGCGTGAAGAACCAGTGAAAGTATCAGCGCCAAAGATACCAAAAGCCAAGCGTCAGAGGCATGTCATGTCGCGTCGCACGAAGATTATTATCGTCGCTAGTGTAGCTCTGCTAATAGCCATACCGCTGGCTGGGCTAGAATTCGTCGCTGGGCAATACCGCTCTGGGGTAGCGAAAGCCAAAAGTGATACACAGAATCTGGTGAACTCTACTGTGCTACCGGCGCAAAAGAAAGGCTCAGTCAGTGCCGATCAGCTACACACGATAGGCGAGAAGGTCAACGACACTCTGAGTCACATGTGTAGCGGTGGGCTGATAGACAACATTGCTTCTCTGTATCCACGCGCAAAAGCAGAGTACGATAAGTGCAAAAGTGCCCAGACCAAATACTCGTCCTTGGTGAGTGGTCTATATGAACTAGAAGGTGAAGCGCGCTACCTGGAAAAGTTAGATGCCTGTGTCAAACCGATATCAACACCGATAACTGACGCCTATGCTGTTATAGACGCACAACAAGAAACCTGGCAACAGTCATCTGATTGCATGAAGAAATTATTGCCACCAACCCAGATGGCTGCGGTACATACGGAATTAGCCGAGCACACTCTGGCGGCGGCTGCAGCTTGGCTGAAGCTCAGCACGGCTAGTGGCGCTCAGGACGCGACTGGATTCTCAGACGCCGAAAAGGCGCTGGCCAGTGAGTACGAAACCATCCGAGGTACTGCTGGTCGCTTTACCAGTGCCCTTGCTACTACGCAAAACAACATATCAGCCAGTTACAAAGCTCTACAATAAATCGAAACATAAAAAATCCCGCAACCTGCGGGGCTCACCCTGGTTTTATCCCAGAGGAGCCCCGTCAGGTGCGGGTTAGTGCGTAGCCAGGGTACCGCTCATCACTCGTCGTCTGTTCGGGTACGATCTGCGTACGGCACGACCTTGTAGGCTACGTTGCGGAGTTCGGGGTCGATGAGGTAGCGGTTGCCGCCCATAGTGTACGTCTTGTATGCAGCTTCTCCGTTCGGGAAGTTGTCCAGCCGGCCATCCGGTACATCGAGAACGCTAATACGTTCCTTGTTGGGGCCGAGCAACAGGTCGACCCTGTAGTCCTTGGCGTGCGATCCCTCTACGCAAGCGAGGGTGCCCTTGATGACAGTTATCCGGGCACTATCGCGGGCCTTACTCTTCTTTCGAAGAAACATAGTATCTCCTAGGTGCACACTCTCTGACGCGGTGTCGAGAGCTTCATTGGTATTTATATAACAATAAATTTGTAATGTAAATATTCAATAAAACAGCCCGCGCCCGTGGGGCTAATCCGGCTAATGCCAGAAAAGCCCCGCAGGATCGCGGGCTAGGAGGTTTTGATAGGGCACTCGACAAGCTCCCCGCGCTGGTTGATGTAGCCTGGGAACGTTATCGTGTACGGTCTATACTGCTTCCATGTGACCCCGAGTCCCGTCAGCCCCTCCTTGCCGCGGTACTTGTCGACCACGAACTTGCTAACATTCACATGACGCTTGAGGACACCGCTAGGAACCCTGATCTCTATGTCCAGACGCCATAGGTTGGTGTCGATCTGTTTGGCTCCCTTGATGTCGACAACGGTTGTGCCATTGGGACCGGCACGACCGTCTTCTCTGATATGAAATGTCATAATGTGTCACCTCACTTACTCAAGACGTCGTACCAGACTTTGGAATTTGCCGAGTAAAAACGCTGTACCTGCGTGACACTTGCACCATCGAGACGAACGCGGTACTCAGCTTCGGCGTAAGAAAAGTTGTACTTGTCCTCGGGCGGAACCAAAATGCTGACCGCGTGAGTCTTGCCATCGATCTTGAGCTTGAACACCAGTTCAATCTCATCTGTGTCGGTGGTGTGCATCTCAGAAACCGCTCCTATGACCTTGCGCGGGCCATCAGTTTCTTCGGTCTCTTCGTTCTTTATATCCAGAGAGTAGGGCGGACCGTAATATTCGGGATTCACGATAAACCTCCTTAGAAATGTACGACCCCAGCTGTTGCCAGGGATGTTGGCGGTATTATATAACAAAAACTATCATTTACAATACCCCAAACAAAGCAAAAACCCCGCATCCGGAGCGGGGTTTCGCTCGACGGATGTCGGGGTAGGTCGAGGATTAGTCCTCGATGGGTTCCACCTGGAACCATTCGTTACGAGCGTCGCCGACAGGGAAGCGAACTTCCTCGTAGACGAACTTGTCGTCACGGTAGCCGATCTTGACCTCAGCCAGGATCTCGTCGAGGCTGCGACGTACGCAGTACACCGTGTTGACCGGCAAGTCAGCCCAGACGAGTTCGGAGCTGCTGTCAGTGTGGAGTCGCACCTGGGCTCGGATGATGTTCTTGTCGGTCGGGTGGTCGTACGAAGAGTCCAGGATCTGAACTCGGGTGTAGGCGAAGACAGACTCTTGTTCGATCGTCACGCCGCTTCTGAAAGTGCTGCTCATGGCTACCTCCTAGGGAGTCGTAAAGAACTGGTATCTCCAGTCTCAGCCATCTTTTTATTATAACAAAAATAAGCATAAATGTCAATAGCGCATGTGGTGACACGGGATAGTTTAAAACGTGCATATTTTCACAGACTTTTCACATCTGTTGTTACTGTTGACAACAGAGGCGGTTTTTGGTAAAGTGAAACGGTAACTTTTACGAAATATCAAACGTTCTCGAGCGAACGGGCAAGTCTAACAGATGTCAGATACTGCCAGTCGCCGAGAATTTTAAGTGGGAAGAGGGACAAATGAAAACCCTACTCGGTACCAAAATTGGTATGACCCAAATCATCAGTGAAGACGGCGCTGCAGTTCCTGTAACGCTCGTTAAAGCTGGCCCAGTGACCGTTACTCAGGTGAAAACGGTTGAGCGCGATGGCTACAACGCTATCCAGCTGGGATATGGTGAGGGTAAGAACCTGAGCAATGCCGTGAGTGGTCACGTAAAGGCCGCAAAGGTAACCCCGAAGGTTATCAGCGAAGTACGCGTTGATGAGCTCGGTGAATATAAAGTAGGTGACGCTTTTGACGTCACTGTTTTTGCTGTAGGTGACACGGTCGATGTTACTGGTACCAGCAAAGGTAAAGGTTTCGCTGGAACCATCAAGCGACACAACTACAACCGTCAGCGCAAAACGCACGGTGGTAAGGGTAATACTCGCAAACCTGGTTCTATCGGAAGCATGTACCCACAGAAGGTCTTCAAGGGTAAGACTATGGCGGGTCGCATGGGTCACGAACAGGTCACCGTTAAAAACCTGGTCGTTGCTTATGTCGACGCTGACCTCGGTCTTATCGGCCTGAAGGGTGCAGTACCTGGCCCACGCAAGGGCATCGTAACTATCGGAGGTCAGGCATAATGGCTGAAACAACCAAACCTACCCTTTCAAAAGAAATAGTTAGCGTAAACGTCGAAAACCACCAGCTACTAAAGCTGGCTTACGACACCTACCTAGCCAACGCCCGTCTAGCCAGCGCTACTACAAAGCAGCGCGGTGAAGTTCGCGGTGGTGGTAAGAAGCCATGGA
>CBRAFJ010000037.1:0-8385 GCA_967755195.1 uncultured bacterium
AGTACTGTTTTACTTTTTTAAAGAATTAACCTCGGAATCACAGCGCAGACGACACTTAGCCTTATGCCTGAGTTGCTCGCAGTGGAGTTAGCTTTTCACTTTGGCGACTCCATCTAGGATCATCATGCAGAGGAATGCTGTAAATGATGAAATCACAATCAGAATATTCGTCAAAAGCTTTTTCGATCTCACTCAAGTCTAGGTCACCCTGATTCGTGAAGGGATTCGTTTGTTGCGATTCAATAGGCAGGACGTACTTAGCCTGTTGGTACCATGGAGCTTTGAATTTATCCCGGAGTTTCATGTAGCGATCGAAGGCTAGTCCATATTCGCTATTCCTGTCATAAAACAGCATACCCCTATACTTCCACAGGTATGCAAAACAAAAGAATTCAAAATGGAGCTCAGCCGTTTTGAGATTATAAAGAGAAGCTATAGTCTCAGCTTCGGGATTACTTAAAAAATAGGTTTTGCCGTCGCTTATAGTATATTCTCCGGCGTAAGCGGGCCAGTACTCTTCACCAATTTTTAGCGTTCGGACACGTTTGATTGTACGCATTAATTAAATTATACAATATACTTTCTACATTGCCAAATTGTAGGTAGCGAAATAAAATACTAGGAGCAGAGTGCTGAGTGGCACTTGGAAAGAATATCATTTACGAACGATTGGAGCATCGGTGTCCGAATCATCCGGATTATCGTCGCTCTCTACGTCATCCTTATCGCCACCCAGAGCCCACATAGATTTATAGGATTCAAGCGCTCTTATTTGTGCGCTAAGTAGCTCACTAATGCTGGGTGATTGCTTAGAAATATTAGCCAGGGCATCCTGCGCTGGAGTACCTACAATTTTGAAAGCGTTGGTATCTGCAATACTCTTTGCAAGTAGATTCTGATAATATTCCGTCGGAAAAGTGACAGGCTTGACATGCTTCGCAATCTCGGCGAACGCTTTAGCGGCACTGGACAGGTTCGCCTCTTCTCTTTTAGTAAGTTTTCGCTCTGGCGGCTTTAGTAATTCAAGAAGATGATCAGCTCTTTCTATAAGTTCATCTTTTTCTATCTCAGTGATGACTTGGTAATGTGCTGACTTGTCCCGGAAATCCTTCAGACCTTTTATTTCATTGTTCACCTCATTCCAGTCAGTCTTGGTTTTTAGGACATTTTCTGCAATTACATCCCAAACGGTATGAACCTTAACTTTCTTTGAAAATTCGCGCTTCAGGCTTTCGATATTGACGATCGTCTGTAGCAGCTCATGAAACTCTTGTGCCGAAATAGCCTTGCGATTATTCCAAGATAGATCCACCCCAAGAATAACTTTCATTTCACCTAGAGTAAGATGTGATGTGATGGGGTCAAGAGATCCTGTGCGGACAATAGACTTTCTAGACCTGAACTCTTTCGTATACTTGCTCTCATTAAACACTTCAAAAAAAGTATCAATAAGGTCATAGGCGTGAAGAAGAAGTTTCCTTAACCGTGCTTCAACGTCGTAAATCTTGTCGAGGACTTCAGCAGTTCTTTTACGAGACAATGAGTCGCCTAAAATAGCTACGTTAGGGTCGGCCTTAATATTCTCATATTCGTCACCTGTAAGGGGAGTTTCTTTCTCAGCCTTAACCATGAAAAGCCCGTTAATAGGTCTATGTGTGATTTTCGTCTTTTCATCTATGCCGATATCCTCAAGGAGCTGAACTGCCTCGTTCCAGCTCTTTACAGATACGACTATTTCTAACTCTTGCATACACAAACATTATAGCCCTGATATCTATGACTCTTGGTTTGAAAGTACCTTTATCCCATGTAATACTTGTCATATTGAACAAGGAACGAAGTATAAAATGTACAGTTCAGTTAAACTAGGCCCGCCTGTTCGCTTTGTAACTATGGGGGTATTTTGCATACTGGGATTAATCTACCTACCAAATGCGTGGTGGGGAATTATCATAAAGCTCCTACTTGGCGTTTGGCTACTAGGAACAATCAAAGGAGCCTTCTCAGACGCATGGTACAAATACGAGACTCTAGGTGCATTCGTAACAATTCAGATAGCTGCGATAACAGCGACTATTGTTTTTATGAATATCCCGGTAGTTACTTTTGCCACCACGGCAATATCATTATTAGGCTGGATAGTAATGATAAAACGAATTAAAAAGGCGAACCACGACAAACTACCCTATTAGTCTTTTAACAGCCGAGAGGAATGTAAAACGCCACCACTTCTAAATATTCACAAAATACTCAAAAGCAAATTTAATGCCATAGGTACGTTGCTGCAGCGCCCATGAAAGCAGCTACGAAAGCAACCGTAGCGGTAACGAGTAGATTATTTCCTCTGCTCCTGCGTTCTATCTCTTGCTGTGCACGGACAGCGTTAGCCCTGACACGAGCCAGTTCGTCTGCTCCCATTTCTGGATTTGGTTCTGTATGACCGGCTATATAAATTAGATCGTCACTTTTCATTTTACGAATGTACTCCGGTGTGATCTGACCTTTGCGTATATGATCATAGATTAGGGTTGCCTGAGGATCCTTCTCAATGAAAGAAATATCCAAATAGCCTTCATCGTGCTTTTCTGCACCCGCCTCAGCGGCATCCCTCATAAACCTCTGGGCGTCAGGCGTGTTACGTAGTCTGTCTTTAATTCTTATCTTTCTAGTGATCAAGTCGTTGATATTTTTTACTTTATACATAACAATTTCTATTATACGTAAATGCTACACGTTTTATTTTGTTTCGCTCGCTTCACCGAATCCCGACCTTGCGGAGTAAACCTCCGCGGTCGCTGGTTCGAAGCCCGAAGACGGAAATGAAAAACGTCCCACCGATAAAGGTGAGACGATTTTTTCATGGCTCATCACGACAGAGGAAGTTATAACCTTGATAAAAATGGATATTACGAGATTGAGCTACTAAATAAGTATTAGCTATGGAACTCCGTGCCTCTTTTGCAGTAGTCGCAGCTAGCGTTAGGAGACCATATTATATGTTTTTCGCTCTGACTAAGGTGTTCATAGCCAATTATCTCAATAGTACCGCTGGCGGCTAACTCATATAGGGTAGTCCGTTGCCACGACCCATCCATCCAATAATCGAAATCCATAAACATAGCCCTAATTAGTGGAGTTACAACAGTTCTGTTCACTGAGCTATTGTCTGCGGATCCTAACCCTGCACTGTTGACACCCAGTATTGAACCCTCATGATTGAAGGTTGGCCCACCGCTCATCATATGTTCAATTCTATTATCTACTTCGTATACTGCCGACCCCGCAACTGACGCGGTATCTAAATGGAAATTTACCAACTTACCTTTTCTTCCTTGAAAGGTTAAGTCATGGCTATCGGTACCAACCGCATCGTATGTATGAGTCGTTTTTCCAAAAAAACCGTACGACACAACGTCTAGCTTAAATGGAACTGGATGTATATTTACTGAAATTACGGGTAATTTATCTACCAGATTAGAGAGCGGGCCGTCGGTAGTGTTAGCGGTAGCAATAGCAAAATCGAAGTCATGTGAAAATCGCATTTTTTCGAGAGGCCAGCGTTGAGCAATTTTCTCCTCTACTTTTAGTAGCTGAACTGCTTCTATACTGAATTTGTCGGTATCATAGTTCCCATCTATCTGACCGTACTTTCGATTCTCGTATATTTCTTTTGATATACCTACTTTGATTAAAGGGTGTTCGACAACGTGCTTCGCAGTAATAAACAAGCCTGGGGCTAAATAAGCTGCTGAGCCTATAAATTCCGTTCCCCCGTCATCTCTGATAGCTATAGCGGCACAAGCTAGCTGTGCTTCTGAATAAAAGTACTCTTGCCATTGCTTGTCACTCATAAGTTAATAATAACAAAGCCTGAACCAGTCACACTAAACTACCCCAAAATAAAAACAGAGTCTTTCGTCTCTGTTGATTTGGTTCTAACCTTGGCTCCGGCTGCTGGATCGTAGAACTCCTCCGCTTGCTCATTCTGACAAAAGTAAACTTTTTCATAATTTCACGGCGCTCACCGAACCAGCGACTTACGCTATTGCATAGCGCGTCGCTAATTCGAGTCTAGCTACAGGTAGCCATATAAAAACCCCACACGAGGTGGGGTTTTTATATGGCTCCGGCTGCTGGGCTCGAACCAGCGACCCATTCGTTAACAGCGAATTGCTCTACCACTGAGCTAAGCCGGAATATGTGGTGTTCTCCACTAGTGGAATACAACGTAGGATTATAGAAGTTTTAGTCGGTTTTTGCAATAGAGTCTTTAATGGCTTTCAGTTGTTTTACCTGATCTTTGCACCACCAAGACCACTTATCGCTAGTGTCTGCCAATGCTTGAGCCATGAAATCTTCCCACTCCATCCATTTGTATGCTGATACTTCTTCCGGATTCGGCGTTGGCTGCTCGTTTATAAAACTGAAAAATACTGGACAAAATTCGTTCTCGATAATTCCTGCGTAGGGTGGGGTTTTGTAACGGTATTTGGGCAACATCACCTCGACGCTGGACACGTTCAGTCCTAGTTCATATAGAGCACGGCGTTTGATAGCGTCTTCGAAACTTTCCCCTGGCGCCGGGTGACCGCAAACGCTGTTAGTCCAGACACCGGGCCAGACCTTTTTACTATCCGCTCGCTTCGTGACCAATATCTGGCCGGCATCGTTAAATATATAGCAAGAAAAAGCTAGGTGCAGCCTAGTATCAGCGTTGTGACTAGCGTATTTCTCGCCCGTCTCGCCAGTTGGCTTTCCAGTTTCGTCAACAAAAACTATTTCTTCCATACTATTTGTCCGCGCCTAGCGAAAGGAGTTTTGCTTTGAAGTCTTTAGCTACTTCACCTAGCCCTAGAACATGCAAAGCGCCGACTAGGACATACAGGTCGTCACGCTTTTTAGTGCTCGGATGTTTTTCATACTGGTCGAAATGTTCCTGAACAGCCTAGACTAGCCATTTGGTGTCGCCGACTTTGACTAAGGCCACTTTTGGTTCGGCGTCACTTCCACCAGACTTCACAACCTCTAGCGAACGCGCAGATCGATCTCGCTTCAGTAGATGCCCTTTGGTGATAAGCCCATCGACGTGGACGGCAACAGTACTGACAGACTTGTAGTCCAGAGAGCGCATTATCTCGCGGTAGCTAGGTCCATAGCCGTGCTCGGCGATAAACCGAGTTATAAAGTCCAGCAGCTCGCGCTGTTTTTTACTTGGACGATTTTCGTTTGCGGCGTTTTGGCTTTGGTTTGGCACGGTCCCTTCCCCTAAATACCCAATATTTTAGTCCCACGTAGTTCCAGATAACAAAGAACATTGCAGAGATGAACTGGCCGATGTATGGCGTTATGTCGAAATAAACTGACAAGGCATGGATGATAGCCAAGTTTATGAAGTAGTTGACCCCCATAAATATCGCGAAGTGAGCCAGTTCAACCAAAGTCTTGCGCTCGCGACCTTTTTTGCCGCGTTCGTCGAAGACCCATTCGCTGTCAGCTATGAAAAACAATATGTGGGCTATAACGCTAGCTGTAGCAAGAGCTGCCAGTTGTTCCCAGTGCATCAGCTCATGAAAAACAAAAAAGCCGATGTATGTGCCCCAGAACAAGATGTTTCCGGCGAGTTGTAGTTTCAAAAACTCTATGAAGTTTGCGAGAGTGAACTGGCTTTTGATTTTTTCCATGTTGCTCTTGCATTATACCCCAGAACTGCGCCTGCGAGGATCCACCAGGTTATGCTGAGCGGGTCATCTGACCAAACATGAAGCAACATGCCGATAACCGCATATCCGGCCAGTGCAACTACCAACATTCGCCCCAGACCCGTTTTGTCGGCATATATTTTGTATGCGACCATACCCACAAACAACAGAAACAATGCCAGTCCGAGCAGTCCAACTTCTTCAGCTATCTGTACGAAATAGTTTTCACTGATATATGGGCTGTCTCCATAAAACGACGCCGGACCAGCACAACCAACACCACAACCCAGAGGATTATCCACTACCCGCTCGACACCTCCCAGAGTGGCTTCGATATGACCCATGGTCGAACCTTCGTGCAAACTAGTATCACCCGGACTAGAGTGGAATATTGCCATACGCAGCACCGGTACGGTCACAGCTAGGTATAGAGTTGTTAGACCGACGACCACCAGAGCGCTCAGACTCAGGGCAATCTGTTTTTTCGACAACCGACGACCAAATACGATTAATGCGTATAGCCCTAGGCTAGCGATCAACCCCAACCAAGCGCTACGCGAGCTAGATAGCACCAGCGCCCAGACCATGAAAAACGCCGCCGTGCCGTATAACAGTGGCGAGCGACGCCACCATGCGACCGTCAGCATTATAGGCAGTATTAGCCAGGCTCCGAAGTCGTTCGGACCACTAAGGGTTGCGTAAGCCCGCAGCAGTTCAGGATTATCGTCAACCATGACATATGGAGCTATTGTGACGTCTTTTTCATAACCAAACTGGGCTAGAAAATCAGCCGGCAGCAGTAGCGACTGAACTATACCTAGAAGTGATACCAGCACTCCCACGCCGACCAGGTATTTCCCTGCCATGACCAGCCAATGTTTGTCGATATTGCCGTAGGCAAGTGCTATATAAGCCACTACTCCCGCCAGCAAATAGCGAAAGTTCATTCCTAGCCCGGCGACAACCGCCTGGCTGTTTGTTTCGCCAAAATGCAGCAGCGTCACAAGTAGCGACACCGCCACATAGGCTAGAAGTACCCAAACGAAACCGCGACGAAACAGGTCTTTGGCGACAGCAGGCTTAGCAAACACCCAGGCAACTGCCAAAATTAACAATCCCGCTAACAGTAGTTCTTTCCACGACTTCCACAACCAAAGTGGTCCGACTGTCGTACCGCCCCACGTTGAGATAAAGGCATGAAACGGCATGGTTACTAGTACCAGCGCCAATCCACCCAGCAGCGTCATCGTCAGCCATTTTGGCATCTGTTGCCTTTTCGCCTTTTCCATTACCTCAATGGTACAATATGAACTACAAATATGCCCGTAAAATCCATCCGTAGCTACACCTTAGCCCTAGTGGTTCTCGACATCCTCGCCGTGCTGGCGGCTTTTACTTTAGCCTACGTCGTTCGCGTCCAACTAGACCCGCGCCCACTAGTTAACCAAATAGGTGCCTATGACTTTTTCATCACGTTTCTGCAACTAACACCTGTCTGGGTAATCACCCTATGGAGCCTTGACCTCTACAGACCGGCCGTTTACCTAAAGCGCCTAACAGAGATAGGGAAACTCGCCATGGCATCGTTTGTTGGCGTTCTGCTAATAGTCGGCTACGACTACATAGTGGACGAACCACTGTTTCCGGCCCGACTAGTTCCTATCTACGCCGGCCTTGCAACGTTCTTGTTCCTAGTGTTGGGTCGCGAGTCTCTGCGCTTAATGCGTGACATCGCCTACTTTTTCGGTCGCGGTATCCAGCGCGTCATGGTTATCGGTAGCGGTGACGCAACTAGAGACATCATACGAAATCTCGGCCACACACAGAGCTCCGGTTACCGTGTCGTTGCAACCGTCGGCACCAAAGCGCGTGACGTTACCTACTATTCGTCTGTAGATAACGCCCTAAAGGATCTGAAAGCACTCCAGATAGACACCATCATCCAGACCAACCTGTACAACGACAGCGAACAAAACCAGCAGATAATGGGCGCTGCTCAGGAGCATCATATAAACTACAGCTTCATACCTGGCGAAGCAGAGTTTTACAGTGGCAAAAACCAGATAGATGTCTTTTTGGGATACCCGATAATAGCCGTCCACCAGACACCGCTAGTTGGCTGGGGGGAACTAGTCAAACGTATTTTTGACGTAGTTGTGACGGTTGTCACGCTGCCAATATGGGGTACCGTCCTGCTAGTTGTTGCACTCCTGCAAAAACTGCTCAACCCCGGACCGGTTTTCTATAAAAGTGACCGTCTAACCCGGTACAGTAAGCATTTTCAACTGTACAAGTTCCGTAGCATGGGCGCCCAATACGGCAAAAAGGACGCTGCCGAAGATTTTCGTGACATGGGACGCGATGACCTGGTACGCGAATACACCAAAAACCGTAAGGTCGTAAAAGACCCACGCATCACCGCTTTTGGACGCTTCCTGCGCGCAACTTCACTAGATGAACTACCACAGCTACTAAATGTTCTAAAAGGCGACCTCAGCCTAGTCGGCCCTCGCCCGATCCTGCCACAGGAACTTCACCTATACAAAGGCCGCGGCGCACTGCTACACAGCGTCAAGTCCGGCCTAACTGGCTTGTGGCAAGTCTCCGGCCGTAGCGACCTGGCATTTGAAAAACGCGTCGAACTAGAACTGTACTACGCCCAAAACTGGACCTTCTGGTTGGATAT
>CBRAFJ010000038.1:0-8341 GCA_967755195.1 uncultured bacterium
AACGTGGGTGACGTTAGGAATGTCTAGACCACGAGCGGCGACATCTGTAGCGACTAGAACGCGAACCTGCTCGTCACGGAACTGCTTTAGGGCGCGCTGTCGCTGAGACTGGCTTTTGTTACCGTGGATAGCAACACTGGTTGCAACGTTTTCTTTTGCTAGACGATCGCTCAGGCGCTGAGCACCGAACTTTGTGTCGCTGAAAACTAGAACCTTGCTATAGTCTTCGCGGGCTAGCAGGTCAGCCAGTAGGTCGTATTTGTGATCTTTGTCACGTGCTTCGATAACAGTCTGCTCGACATGGTCGGCAGTTTCGCTGGTACGAACTGACACAGTCACAGGGTCCTTCAAGAAATCGTTAATAACGCGCTCGATGTCCGGTGTGATAGTTGCGCTAAAGAATAGCGTCTGACGATCTTTTGGCATCTGAGAAACGATAGTTTTGATGTCGGTCATGAATCCCATGTCTAACATGCGGTCAGCTTCGTCCAGGACGAGAGCTTTGACTGTCTCGAGGTTTAGGACTCGGCGGTTCAGTAGGTCTTTTAGACGACCTGGGGTACCGATAACGACATGTGGGTGACGCTTTAGTTCACGGATCTGACGGTCCATGTTTGTGCCACCGACTACAACAGTCGAGTACAGTTTCATACCGGCGCTAAAGGCGCGGAATTCGACGTCGATCTGTTGTGCGAGTTCGCGGGTTGGAGCCATGATCAGGATACTTGGGCGGAATGTGCCGCGTTCCATGTTCTGGATAAGTGGCAGTAAGAACGCAGCCGTCTTACCAGTACCAGTGTTGGCCAGGCCGATAACATCACGACCATCAAGAACTGCAGGGATTGCCTGGTCCTGAATAGCGCTTGGGTTAACGTAACCTTTGGCGTAAATGTTGTTTTGCAGCATTTCGCTAAAAGGGAAGTCAACGAATTTGTGCTTTGGCTGGTAAACAACCTCGTCTTTTTTCTCGACTGCTTTGTTTACGAATTTGCTTGGGTGAATGTACTGAGAACCGTTGCTACGCTTGTTGCGCTGCGGACGTGGACGAAATGATTGTACGCCAGGGGCACGGCGTGTAGGACTACCACCTGGACGGCGGCGTGAATTGTTGGCATATGCCATATAAATAACCTCTTTGTTATGTGGGCTCGCTAAAAAAGAAAAGCCCTGAAATATTTGTATATTACAGGCGGCGAATGCGGGATATTCGGTGATAGCGCCGTGTCTAAGTGTGTTAGACGAGTGTATGGTGCGCTTTTCAAAGAAGCGACCCTGCGCTCATCGATTGCAATGGGTCTATATTAGCACAACGTAAACGAAATGTCAATAGTAAAGTGTAAGCGCTATAACCTCGCTATCTACTGCAGGGGCGCCAACCCAGCGACATAGAGCCTTGTCACTGCTTCGTCGGCTTTTTCAGTAGTTCGGCCATGTCTAACACTAGTCCACCCCAGGTAAAACCATCTGCGCCGTGGCCTTTTCCGGTTAGTGGGTCGTAGTATTCACGAAGTCCGGACTGCTTCAATAGCTGGATAGAACTACGGTAGATACGTTCAGCGTCTTCACGGTAGCCGTAGCGTAGGAGTCCCTGGATGATAAACCAGTTTGGCGCCATCCATACTGGGCCACGCCAGTTGGTGCCAACCCACCAGTCACCTTTCCAGTCACCCGACGGGTCAAAACTTGGTTCGCTGATCGGTACTGTTGGTACACCGTAAGCCAGTTTGAACTCGTGTGAATTGCGCAGGAAATGCTCGACCACGTAGTCGGCCTCGTCTCGAGTCGCTACACCGGCGTACAGTGGCATAAACATTGCCCAGGTGCGGGGCGTTACACGCTTTAAACGCTGTCCGTAAACTGACTGATAGATATGACGATGTAACATGTGGTCTTTCATAGCCTGGCGTACGGCGGCTGATTTACTCTGAGACCAGCTAACTATACGGTTTTCATCAACAACTGCTGCCAACAGGGCAGTCAAGCGCAGGCTCTCGGCTAGGATACAGTTGAACGGCAAGTCGTACATGTGATGCTTTAAATCCATCGCCGGTTTCATAACGAAGCGTGACTGACGCCAGTCGTCGACCAGTTCTAGGCGAGCCCGAAAGTTTTCGACGAACTGATGCCTGGGGTCTTTGAGCCCTAGTAGCTGATCGTAGCGCGGCGAATTGTCCTCGCCAGACTCGTCAGGATTCACAAGGCCAACTAGGTTTAGCTTTTTCGGGTCACGTGTTTCGAACAGATGACGGTGAAAAGCGTGTATGTGTACCAGAGTGTCTTTGACAAAATCTTTGTCGCCAGTAGCCTCGTAGATACGCCAAACGGCCGCGGCTAACATCGGTGGTTGAGTTATGGTACTGGTGTGAAGCTTGCCCCATGCGATATCTGGAAACGGCGAGTTGGCGATACGTTGCCAATAAATGATATGCGGGAACATGCCGCTTTTCATCTGGCCTTTGAGTAGCAGTTTTACCTCTTCTTTGGCACGCTGTGGGTCAAAATAACTAAGGGCGATGGCGTGAAAACAACTGTCCCAGAACCACTGGTAAGGGTAGGTGTCAGGCGAGGGCACCGTGTAGCGCAGTCCAGCATGAGTTCGCTGGTTGGTTTTGAACTGCTTTTCTATCTGTTTTTTTAGTTGCCCATCCATTTGCTATTAAGTATAGCGCAACGAAGCGAGAGTCCAGAGAAAGCATGTTTCTCAAGACCGAGTAAGGCCGCGGTATATCGGTACACAGTAGCGATATGAGCAGGTATACTGATGTCATGAAGAAGAATGAGTTCCCGCCAAAACCTGATTATTCAAAGAATCAGATCAACCACGCTGGCGAGATAGCCGCAACATCTTCACCAAGCTCCCAGGAGTACAAGGAAGCCGTAAAGATAATAAACGAATGGCGAATCAGTCATGGATATCCCATGCACACGTTTAACATATCACTACGTAAACATGCCTTGCTCGTAGACAAAACTGCCATCGTTGCACGTCGACTAAAGCGTCTGCCTACCATTCTCGACAAGATAGGCAAACGCAACACTACGCGCATGATGCTCAGTAGGATGCAAGACATCGGTGGGGTGCGGGCCATAATGAAAGGTATCCCGGAGGTCTATGCGCTACATGAAACCTATACCGAACCAGGTCGGTTCACACACAAATTAAAGACGACCAGCAAAGACTACATACGAGAGCCGAAATCGAGTGGATATCGTGGCATCCACCTAGTTTATGAATTTCACAATACACAGGGTAGGAACCGGAAGTCTAGGCAGTATGATGGACTGTGTGTCGAAATACAGATACGAACTCAAGAACAGCACAAGTGGGCAACGGCTGTCGAAACAGTGGGCGTATTGCTGCATGAAGATCTAAAATCTGGTTTGGGTGACAAAAAATGGTTGGAATTCTTCCAGTGTATGGCTTCGGTCATTGCAACCGTCGAGGAGCAGCCAGTTCTAGAGGCTCATCGCAACATGTCATCCGGTAAGTTGTACGAGAAAACAGCAAAGCTAGCCAAAAAGCTCAATGTTGTCGAAGTTATTTCTGGATTGGCAACAGGCGCGAACGAGATAATAGAGGGTAAAAAGGGAAGTCACTACAACATATTGCGCCTAGACCCTAAAAATAATCGTATCTATATTTCCGGATTTAACGAGGAGGACTACGACAAAGCCGTCCAAGAGCTAGAAATACAGGAAATGCGCACTATGCTAGATGGCCTACCTGAACCAGTTCTGGTGGCTGCAGGTGACCTGAAATCGCTAAAAAGTGCCTACCCCAACTACTTCTTGGACATACATGCATTTTTGAACATTGTCAGAATGGTTGTAAAAGCCACTGGACGCGAAGTATAATGGAACTAATATGACCGACGCGGCAATTCTGAAAAAGATGATAAAGATATACAAAGAGAACAAGAAACTCTTTTAGCTCCTAGTACTCCAATCACGCGAGTCTTATCTGTTATAATTCAATACAATGACTAAACCTGTTATCTTGACCGGCGTTCGTGCTAATGAAGAGCTGACTTTGGCAAACTATTTGGGCGCAATGGTGCCAATGGTTCAAATGCAGAAAGAGAAGGCTGGCGACTACCAGCTAAATATGTTTGTGCCAGATCTGCACAGTTTCACAACCCCGATAGATCACGGAACATTAGCTGAAAATACACTGCATAACTTGAAATATTTCATTGCAGCTGGACTCGATATAACAAACGAAGATACCTACATCTATCGCCAGAGCTACATACCTGCGCACTCCGAACTTACGTGGATACTGGATTGCTTTACGTACGTTGGCGAAATGCAGCGCATGAACGAGTTCAAAGATAAGTCGGCAAAAGAGCAAACTGTAAGTATGGGGCTTATGAATTACCCTGTGTTAATGGCGGCCGATATTTTACTTTACGGTGCTAAGCATGTTCCTGTGGGCGCTGATCAATTCCAGCACCTAGAGATCACAAGAGATATCGCACTTCGAATGAATAATAAATTTGGCGAGAATTTGTTTGTGATACCAGACGACACCGAGACTCAGATGAAGTTTATGAGTCGCGACAACGGACTGCGTATCCGAAGTCTTGTGGATCCTACGAAGAAAATGAGCAAGAGCTCTGACAATGACAGGTCAAAAATCAATCTCAACGATGACCCGGAGCTTGCTGCCAAAAAAATCATGGGCGCAACTACCGACAACGTAGGCGTTATAAACTTTGACTGGGAAAACCAACCGGGTATAACCAGCTTGCTTCAGATTCTTGCGATGTTAACGAAACGTGATCAGGCTGAGGTAAACGCGCAGTGGGTTGGCAAAGACCGATACGGTGATTTCAAGTCGACCGTAGCTGAGGCTGTGAAAGATTTCCTGACAGCCTTTCAGGCAGCACATAGGGCTGTTGACGAAGCGGCACTTGTGGCAAAACTTGAATCATCAGAAGCATCTATGAATGCGGTCGCCAATGAAACGCTTCTAAAAACTCAGCGAGCCGTTGGCTTGCGACCTCGGGCATAAACAATGCGGCTAGACGTATACGTGGCACAGTTTTGGCCAGAATACTCACGTTCTGTGTGGCAAAAATACATCGGACTAGGCTACGTCAAGGTTAACGGTCAAGTACAGACCAGTACTAAGTACTCATTGGACGAAGACGATGAGGTTACTATGCATATGCCGGATGCGCCAGACTATACTGAACATACGCTACCTATAGTGTTTGAGGACGATCACGTTATTGTTATAAACAAACCGTCCGGAGTTCTAACCCATGCCAAAGGCGAGGTTAGCGAAGAGTTCACGGCAGCAGACTTTGTGCTCGGTCGCATGACAGTGCCCGAAGAGACTAATCGTCCAGGTATAGTGCATCGTTTAGATCGTGATACGTCCGGTGTTCTAATCGCCGCCAAAGACCCCGAGACAAAGCGTCTGTTGCAAAAACAGTTCCAGGACCGCAAAGCACACAAAACGTACCTGGCTATACTGCGCGGCACACCGAAAGAGTGGGCGGCGACGCTCGACTTACCGATAGAGCGCAACCCAAAACAGCCATCCGAACACCGAGTAGGCGTTAATGGCAAGTCTGCAACGACCCGTTATGAAGTTCTCGCTAGTAATGCTATTTTTAGTGTCGTTAGACTGTACCCGACCACTGGCCGCACACACCAGCTGCGAGTTCACATGGCCTATTTAGGGACACCAATAGTCGGCGACAAGCTTTACGGTAGCGAAAAAAGCCCTATAAATCGACTCTGCCTGCACGCCGAGTTGCTGGAGATAACCATTCCTGAAGGTCAACGCAAAACTTTCCACGCTGATCCGCCAGAGGACTTTTTGAAATTTATGGAGTCTGTAGGTGCCTAAACCGGTCGTTCATCCGGCCACCCAAAAGCTCTTGGATGCTTTCATGCGTGATCCAGCGCACGCCTTATGTCTCAGCGGTGAACCGGGCGTAGGCCTAGGCACTATAGCTCATGATGTTGCGGCTGAACTATCTAAGACCAGCACGATAACAACCATCACCCCAGATGAAAAAGGTCTGATACCTATAGAAGTTGTACAAAACTTGTACAAGCAAACCAGGGGAGTTCAGCAAGACAAACGATTCGTTGTGGTAGACGATGCCGACGGCATGAGCCTACCAGCCCAAAACGCACTACTGAAGCTGCTCGAAGAGCCGGTCAAAAACGTTCATTTCATACTGACAACACATAAACCTAGCCAATTACTAGCAACTATCCGTTCACGCGCCCAGGTGGTTAGCGTACTACCACTGGACGACACCGCCAGCAAGAAAATACTCGCTAGCTACGACCTAACACCTACTCAACAGGCCCAGGCGATATTCCTGGCAGCGGGTCGTCCAGCAGAGTTAATACGTCTAGCAACTGACCAGGCATATTTTGCCGACAAAACCACTCTGGTGACGGATGCTCGTAGTTTTTTACAGGCCAATGGCTACGCACGGCTGACTATAACTAAAAAATATACCGACCGAACGGCAGCACTAGCATTCCTGGCTATGACAGCCAAACTATTAAAGTTCATGCTGATCAAACAGAAAAACTACCAGTCAGCCGCCATGATGGACTTGCTAGATGACACTATGGCACGGCTCGAGGCAAACGGCCATGTCCGTACGCAGCTAATGTATTTGGTGACAAAATTACCATAGTCAGCTAAAATGAGAGATTAGAAATGCTTGGACTATTAGTTGTTGCGTTGTTTGGTGTGTGGGCGCTTCTTTACCAGAAACCTATTGATGAGGAAGGTAATGAGTTACCCTCAAAAATGTCTTCTCGTCTAGACAAACTATGGGCTATTGCCCAAGAAGGTCTACAGACGAAGAAGTATTTGCGCGCCGAAAAAGCACTACTAACTATCCTGCGTGTCGACGAACGTAACGCAACCGCCTACAACCGTCTAGGCATACTGTATGCAAAGCAGCGCGCCTACGACGACGCCATAGAGTGCTTCGAGATCGCCCAGAGCCTGGAACCTAGTGCTAGCAGCCTACATAACGTCGGACTTATCTACTATGAAACAAAACGTTTTGAAAAGGCCGCTCTGGCGTTCGAACAGGCCCTTAGCCTAGAGGGCGATCTGGCAGCGCGCTACATAGCCTACGCCAAAGTCCAGGAAAAGCTCGGTAACGTAAAGAAAATGATCGAAGCACTAGAGCAGGCGGTTAATTTGGAACCAAATCCGCAAAGCCTAAAAATACTTGCCGAGGCGTATGAACGCGACGGCCGTAGCGAACTAGCTGAAAGCATCCGTGAAAAAGTCGCTCGGGTTATCCTGCCGGCTGACGTACCAAAAAAGGTCAAGCAGCCAAAACGCCGCATAGTGATGTAAAACATCTTGCGGTGAGGTGCGTTTTCAGGTAGTATTATCTCTGTACTTTTCGTATATATGCCGCTTTAGCTCAGTTGGTTAGAGCAACGGTTTTGTAAACCGTAGGTCTTCGGTTCGAATCCGAAAAGCGGCTCCATGTGCCGGAATCGTGTAGTGGCAATCACAGGAGACTGTAAATCTCCCGCCTTTCGGCTTCGTAGGTTCGAGTCCTACTTCCGGCACCAAATAAAAAAGACTCCTCGTGAGCCTTTTTTATTTGGTCGCTCAATCCGAGACTTAGTCAGTCTCGTCTGTGTCATCGTCAAACAGTGCCTGGATTTTCTTGCTCCTCTCAGCAAGTTGCTCCGGTGGCGTATTCCGGAGATTATCAGCCTCATGGCTCATGACAAAGTCAACAACCTTTTTTTCGGCCGGAGTGAGCTGCCATCGAAGCTTTCGAGCTTCGATGGCACTGGCCTCACCCGAAACCGCGATTACTCCTCCTGGTCTTTCCCAGGGAGGCGTTTGCTTCTTCCGATTTTCTCGTGGTTCTCGTTCACCCATTTCAGATTCCTCACTAGTCACACATCTTTATGTCTTGATAGTGTACCTGAAGGTGTAATATGTCAATGCTTAAAACCTACAGCAAACAGTGACGAGGTCTAGGCTTTCTTCCTCTTAGCCTTTTTCATCAGCGCTATAGCACTAGCAATCAACACCGCACCTAGCAGTATTACCCCACCAGCTACAAACGGATTATCTAAAAAGCTGAGTTGACCGAGACCCGTGTTTGGTGCACCGACTGCACCAGTTCCACCGTCTGTAGCACAGCCGGCCGTGCCCTGATATGTACACTCACCATAAGCATCAGATCCATACGCGTCAGACCCAAAAATGTAGAGTGCATTCTGTGACATTTTTATGTTCATTATTTGCTTTCTACTTATGATTACTCTATATAGAAACTATAGCAAATATAAGCTCACAAGGATAGCCACCACAGGAAACACA
>CBRAFJ010000039.1:0-8240 GCA_967755195.1 uncultured bacterium
ATTCAGCACGGTATTCAACTAGTGGGTCACGCTGACCAACTGAGCGCCAGTGGATACCTTCGCGCAGGTGCTGCATGTTCTCTAGATGCTGCATCCAAAGCAAGTCTAGAACTTGTAGGTAGATCTCGCGCTCAACACCGCGCATGATCTCGGTTGTTAGTTCTTTTTCTTTGGCCTTGTAGAACTTTTCAACCTCGGCTTTAGCGGTGTCGAAACGGGTCTTGTCGCGCTTGTCTTCGCCGATTTTCTTGATGACATCAGTCTTTAGCGGAATGATGCTTTCAAATTCTTCAACATACTTCGGGTTGTTTTTACCAGGTACCAGTGTGACGTCGCGCAGTTTGGACTCGATAAGCTTTTCTATCTCAGGCTTTATGTCTTCACCGTGCAAAATATCACGACGGATTTTGTATACAACTTTGCGGTGGCGGTTGATGACGTTGTCGTACTGAACAACTTGTTTACGCGTGTCGTAGTTGTATCCCTCGACGCGCTTTTGCGCTGACTCGAGAGTCTTTGATACGGCGCGGTTTTCGATAGGCACATCCTCTTCAACGCCTAGTCGGTCCATCAGGGCAGCAATACGTTCACCCTGGAAGATACGCATCAGGTCGTCTTCGGTACTAACGTAGAACTGGGTCATACCAGGGTCGCCCTGACGTCCACCACGACCACGCAGCTGGTTGTCGATACGACGAGCTTCGTGTCGTTCCGAACCGATAACCACCAGACCGCCTAGTTCTTTGACACCCTCACCCAGCACAATGTCGGTACCACGACCGGCAATGTTAGTCGCCAGTGTAACAGCGCCTTTTTCACCGGCTTTGGCAACGATAGCTGCTTCACGCTCGTTGTTTTTGGCGTTCAGCAATTCGTGGCTGATGCCAGCCTTTTTCAAAGATTTAGAGATCAGCTCGTTTTTAGCGATGCTAGCTGAACCGATAAGCACCGGTCGTCCCTGGTCTTGGAACTGTTTGATGTCAGCAACAAGCGCTTTCACCTTGCCAGCCTCGGTCTTGAATATCTTGTCCTGCTTGTCGACACGAGCGATCGGACGGTTTGATGGAATCTGGATAACATCCAGGCCGTATATCTGCTGAAACTCTTCGGCTTCAGTAAACGCCGTACCGGTCATACCACTCAGTTTTTCGTACAAACGGAAGTAGTTCTGGAACGAGATCGTTGCCAGAGTCTGGCTTTCCTGCTGGATAGTAACGCTTTCTTTGGCCTCAATAGCCTGGTGAAGACCTTCGTTGTAGCGGCGTCCGTGCATCAGACGACCAGTAAATTCGTCGACAATGATAACTTCGCCATCGGTTGCGACAACGTAGTCTTTGTCACGTCGAAACAGCGTCTGGGCCTTTAGCGCCTGGTCCATGTGGTAGACCGAACGGACATGTTCCGGGCTGTAAAGGTTTTTGATGCCGAGCATTTTTTCGATCTTGTCGACACCGTCGTCGGTCAGGCTAACACTTTTGCGTTTTTCGTCGAGAATGTAGTGTTCAGGTTTTAGAGTCTTGGCAACCTTGGCAAATTTCTGGTACAGTTCTGGGTTTTCAGCCGCAGGAGCTGAGATAATCAGCGGCGTACGCGCTTCGTCAACCAGGATAGAGTCAACCTCGTCAACGATGGCGAAATTCAGTTCGCGCTGACGCAGCAAATCGGCATCATTAACCATGTTGTCGCGCAGGTAGTCGAACCCAAACTCGTTGTTAGTACCGTAAGTGATGTCCGCCGCATAGGCTTCTTTACGACTAACCGGACGCAATTTTTTCATTCGTGGGTCAGTGTGCAAGTCGCTGTCGTAGTCACCATCATAAACAAAACTACCGTCGTTGATAATAACTCCGGTACTCATGCCGAGGTAGCTGTAGAGCTCACCCATCCAACCGGCGTCACGTTGCGCCAGGTAGTCGTTAACGGTAACGACATGTACGCCTTTGCCGGTTAGCGCGTTTAGGTAGACAGGCAGGGTCGCCATCAGCGTCTTACCTTCACCAGTTTTCATTTCTGCTACGTTGCCTTCGTGCAACGCCATGCCAGCGATCAACTGAACGTCAAAGTGACGCATTTTTAGAACACGGTCACCCGCCTCGCGTACCAATGCGAACGCATCAGGCATTATGTCGTCTAATGTCGTCCCTTTTTTCGCAAGTCGCTTTTTCAAAACTTCCGTCTGCTTTTTCAGCTCCGGAACTTTCATCTCGTGGTATTTGTCAGCTAGGTCGTTGACAGCTTCAACGCGTTTCTTCAGCCGCTTGATGATACGGGCCTGCGGATCGCCAAACACTTTTGTTAGTGCCTGTTTCATAGGTCTACTCTTCCCTCACAATTCTCTTCTATACTGAAACTCCTTATAGTATAGCTCTCTAGAGGGGGAAAATAAAGTCTAAGACTGTCGAACTTTAGGGGTTATTCGCTTTCAAAGCTCGGCTGATATATGCGGCGTTTTATACGACCCAACAGGTCATGTCGCCCCCGATGGTCACGGTGCGTATCGTGGTACTTTTTCAGTTGAACACGTAGCTTTTCTTCGACAATGTCTACCGCCGCCAGCATGTTCAGTGTCGAGTCTTTGGCGGCTATAGTCAGTTCAGGCAGATGCACTATGACGTCGCACTCATATTTGTTGCCGTATGCTCGGTTAACTTCCTTTAACTTTACGTCAACAGTAGTAGACTGACGCATGTGACGCGTCAGATATTTGTCGAGCGATCCTATTTTTTTGCGCACATAGCGCTTTGTGAGATCATCTGGAGTATAGCGGACTCCGGTTATGTTGATAGCGTGTATCATATCAACCCCCTTCGCTTTAGTACCTACTATTATAGCAGGTTCTTTACTCGTTGATGAACCTCGTCACGCACTTTGCGGTGAAATTCTATCGGTTGATTCTGCGGATCTGGTACATACCAAAACTCTATATCCTTGCGGCGTTGCACAAAATCAGGCAACTCCTCAAACGGCTTAAACGAAATGATCTTGTCAGCTTCTTGTACCACTTCCTCGGTCACGAGCTTGCGGTACGCACCAACCATGCCATAGTCGACTTCTTGCATGACTTCAAGTACAAGCGGATCGAGTGGCTTGCCGACCTTAGCGTTGACGCCCGCGCTAGTAGCGATATCATCTTCGGAGAGATCGTTAAAGAAATATTCCGCTTCCTGACTGCGAGCTACATTGCCGTTGCAGATAAAAAGATATTTCACAAAGCCTCGATTTCTGCGAACACGGGAAGCGTATCGAACATTTATTTATCAGTTTTCTTGGCGATAATTTGCAGCCAGTGCGCATGATTTGCGCCAGTACCGTCACCCCACACGGATATTTCGCTAAAGCCAGCGCCTGAGAGTACATCTCGAATTTGTTCCTCTGTCCAGTAAGTAAAGAAGCGAGGTGCACCGAGTTTGCTGTCCAGCCACTCTTCGCCCTCGCCTTGTTTGAGCGTGAACGCAAAGGTACCGTCAGCATTTAGTGCGTTATAAACTTTACCAATAACCTCATTCGCCTCATTGCGCGTAAAGTGAAGCAACACGGCATTAGCTAACACTACGTCAATATCCTCTGGTAGGTCGTCGGTTATCGCGTTCAAAACATCGCTATTAAAGCCCTTTTGTCGTAGAAGATCAACAAAAGCCGGAGTTGCATCAGTGCACATAACCTGGTAACCCTGCTTTTCCAGATAAGTAGCATCACGCCCGAAAGCACTTCCAAATTCTAGAATCCGCGCATCTTTCGCTATGTCCGAAAAAGTGCGGTCAATCCACTCCTTAACTACACCTGAAACTTCATGAGGCGTACTGTCCATATATTCCTGAATATGCGCATTGTATGACTCGATAGTACGATTATTGTTAGTCTCGTTCATGTTCAGGTTAGAGCTTTTCTCGACCGCCTAGGTATGGGCGGATAACTTCTGGAACAACGACGTCACCATCAGCTGTCTGGTAGTTTTCCAGGATTGCGACCATGGCTCGGCCGAGCGCAAATGCTGTTGCATCGTTAGTGTGAACTAGTTCTAGACCGTTTTCGGTGCGAACACGGGTGTTCAAACGACGCGCCTGGTAGTCGGTCATGTAGTCAGCGGTGTGTGTCTCGCGGTACTTGTCTTGTCCTGGCAGCCAAACTTCGAGATCAACGCCGCGAGCATTTGGTTTGCCGATGTCGGCTGTGCACTTCAAAAGAATGTGATAAGGCAAGCCTAGCTGAGCAACGAGGTATTCCTGGATAGCTGCGAAAAACAGGTGTTCGTCACGGCCACCAGCGGCAGTCGTAAAGCTCTCCATTTCCAGTTTGTCGAACTGGTGCATTCGTATGATGCCTTCCATGTCCTTGCCATAGGTGCCGGCTTCTTTGCGGAAACTTGTCGCAAAACCTAGGTATCGTAGCGGCAGATCGGCAGCTTCAAAAGTCTCACCAGCATGCATACTACCTAGCACGTGCTCGGCACTGCCTTGTAGCCAAAGTTCTTCACCCTCGATCTTGTAGCGATCATCTGACGGCTGCAGACGATCCATCTGGTCGTAGGCTTCGGTCTTTATCATCAGCGGTGGCAAGACTGGTAGGAACGGTTTGGTGCTGACGTCGAGGCCGGCTTTATTTGCGATTTCCTCTAGCACCACGCTGTCACTAAGTGTATTCATGACGAACTGGATGATCGCCTGCTGTAACATCACCATGTCACCCAACACGTAGGCAAAGCGACTACCTGCAACTTTGGCGGCACGTTCTTTGTCGAGCCAGCCTTTGGCTTCAGCGATCTCGTAATGGTTTTTAGGCGTGAAATCGAATTGAGGTTTGTCGCCTACTACCTTGACCTCGACATTTTCGTCTTCACTGCGACCAATAGGCACATCTTCGACGGCCATGTTTGGTACTTTTTTCAGAATCTCTAGATATTCCGCTTCGGTGTTCTTCAGGTACTCTTCGCGCTCGTTCAGCTCGATTTTTATCTGCTTGCCTTCATCTATAACGGCTTGGTCTGGGCGACCACCGGACTTCATTTTCGCAGCGTTTAGATTGCGACGCTCACGTAGTTCGTCGACCTGTTGCTGCAAGGTGCGGCGATCGTCGTCGATCTTTAGTAACGAGGCAATGTCGACATCGTAGCCCTTATTTTTGGCATTTGTCTGTACGGCTTCGGCATTTTCCCTGATAAAACGGATATCTAACATATCAGTTATTGTAACAGATACGGGCGCAAAACTGCGCTAGCCCGCTACGATATCACGGCGGCGAAACGCGACTAGGCCTGTGAGCAGAAGACCGAATGCTATCACCACAAATATAACGAGCGGACCAACGGCTATATCGTCCGCCGGTGCCGCCTCTATATGCGAAAACGGCGAAATATTTATCACCCAGTCCGGAAACTTCAGTAGCACACCAAACTGCGATACCACGGCGACAAACACAAACGCCGCCCACGTTACGCCAATAGCAATTCGCGGTATAGCCCCGACGAACAATGCCATGATTCCTGCAAACAAAAGTAGTGCTGGCGCGTAGCTAAGCGCAGCGATAGCATACTGACCGAGACCCCACTGTGATAGCGGGTTGCCCATAGAAAGACCTGCGCCCGCAGCGATTGCAAGTCCAGCGGCAACAACGATGACCACCGCTCCCATCACGACAACGATCACGTGCAACAACATCCATGATGACCTAGGGGCTGCCGTACCAAACACGGATTCCGTATAGCCCCTCACCTCTTCACTGCGAAGCCGCTGCAGCGCCTGTATGACATATGCGCCAACAATCATCGCTGTCATCGCAAGGATTGCACTCAGATATCCCTCAACAATACCGCCCTCTCCACCGAGCGCAGCGATATATTGCTGCATGATTTCCGACTCTTTGGCAAACTCAACTATCTGCTGTGCCATGGCGCCCATGGCGGCCGACATCAGAACCATGGAAATACACCAACCGAGAAATACTCCCTTCTGCAGTCGAATAGTCAAACCAAGTGGTGCGAGCAATCCGCGAGATGCACGCGCAGAACCACCACGAGCAGGTAAAACACCTTCACCGACATCACGGTAAGAAAGCAGGACATACGAAACGGCAGTCACAACAACCACAAAAACCGCCCCAATCATGAGCGGCCACCAACGCTCAATTGTTAGCGGCTCGGTCAGCTGCAACCAACCAAACGGGCTCAGCCACGAGGCCCAGTGTGGCCAATACACACCATCGATCTTCGTTGCAAGTATATCGCCAACACCGCGCAACAAAAACGCAGCGCCGATCGCTATCGAAGCCAAACTATTAGCACCACGACCAGTGCCTGAAAGCTGTGCCGTAATACCGGCGATAGCCGCAAAACACAAACCCAACATACCCTGAGAAATACCGAACAACCAGGCCTGAGATGTACCGACGTCTGCGGTCAGCTGCATTAGCATCGCCAGGGCAGCAGCAACAATGACATTTGCAGCCATCGCAACAACTAGGGCTGACGTAAGAGCCGAATAACGTCCAACGCGCGCCGATTGCAACAATTCCGAACTACCGAGTTCCTCGTTCTGTCGAGTGTGTCGTACGACCAACAGAGTGTTCATGAACGCAATGATAAGGCCTGTATATAGCAGCGTTTCAGCCGTCACAACAGCCCCAAAGGTTGGCGTTTGCACATTACCAGCAAATATTCGTCCAACCGCGCTCGTGTCCATCAGCTGTTGATAAGCAACCCAGTTTGAAACACTAGGGTACGCTTCTTTCAGGGCCGGTACCTGAGCCAGTATCAGCAAAAATACAGCCAGTATCCACACCGGAAGCTTTATGCGATCACGTCGCAGCGCAAGCCGCACTAGTCGACCAGTTCCCGCGAACATACTCATGGCCTAAGCCCTCGCATCCAAGTCGTAATGGCTCAGGAAAAGATCTTCGAGCGCCGGAGGATGGCTCGTCATGCTATGAATATCGTGTTTGCCGAGGAATCGAATAACGTCATTCATGGCACCGGTGTGAACCCGGAACTCAACTACGCCAGCTTTTTTGGTAATATCGTGCACACCTTTTACCGCGTCCAAGCCCACTAGATTGTCTCTGGTGTGCACTGTCACGACTGTGCTGTGTTGTCGTTGTAGTTCCGAAAGCGAACTGTTTGCCACTGCCTTACCATCACGGATAATCGTCACCCGGTCACACAGTGCTTCAACCTCAGACAGTATGTGGCTCGAAAGCAAAATAGTTTTACCCCGCTTCTTTAGAGCCTGTATCTCCTCTTGGAACATCGCCTCCATGAGTGGGTCGAGGCCACTAGTTGGTTCGTCAAGTATATAGAGATCAACGTCACTAGCCAGCGCCGCTACTAAAGCAACCTTTTGCCTGTTGCCTTTAGAATAGGTGCGAAATTTCTTTTTAGGATCCAGTTCGAAACGCTTTAGCAAATGAGCTCTTCGTGTTTCATCTAGACCGCCGCGCAGGTCACCGAGTACGTCGATAATCTCACCACCAGTCAGGTTTGGCCAAAAGTTCACATCGCCCGGCACGTAGGCCAACCGTTTATGCAGATCCACCGACTCCGTCCATGGGTCTTCGCCAAACAACAGAACTTCACCATCAGTCTTTTTTAGTAGTCCGAGCAGCACACGAATAGTGGTTGATTTACCCGCGCCATTTGGTCCTAGAAAACCATGTACTTCACCCTTTTTAACGTTTAGGTCGAACTGGTTCAGAGCGGTAAATGAACCGAAATTTTTTGTTAGGCCTTTTACCTCAATAACCGACGATTTTTCTGCCATCTCTGCCATAATTACCCCTGCTCCTGCAATCCGTTGCTTATGCACCTTCTGGCCGAACACCGATGTCGCTTAGATCAAAACCGTAGTCGTCGAGCGCAGATAGCGCTAGATCACTGTCGCCTGTTTTGTATTCATGTGCAACAGCCTCGAGAAATTCCTCGACGTTGTCGAACAGCTCACCGTTAAATTCAAATGCTTGCCCCATCATGCGCCCCTCCTTTTCTATACTTTTAGTATAGACCAAAGAACGCTACGAAAGCTGTATGTCAGAGTAAATTGCTTTGGTAGTTTCGTCGACTTCGCGGCGCAGCTGAGGGAATGGCACACCTTCACGGGCCGTAATTCCTTCTAGACTCCAGAAAACTCGTTCGCTATAACCCAGACCACAAGCCGGCGGCATGCCGTACTCGAGTGCTTCAACATAGTCGATGTCTAGCATCTGGGCTTCGTCGTCACCAGCGTCACGCATCGCCTGCTGTTCTTTGAAGCGAT
>CBRAFJ010000040.1:0-8197 GCA_967755195.1 uncultured bacterium
CGTTTTGCCACCGTCGGCGACTTCCTCGTTTATGCGTTCGTGTCCATTCGCTGCCGAGTCGTGCGAGTCGCTGTATATAACCTTCTGAAACGCGTCGTTGTTAAAGTAGCGCTGTAGGTCGTCGATGAAAACGTTCAGGTCTTGGTTAGCCTCGATGCCCATGGCAGAGCGAATCGCAAGCGGAAAGTGGGTCGCCCATTGTGCGTCAAAAGCCAATCCGTCTTTTGCTGTGGCGTTGTCGTTATAACCAGAATCTTCTGCGATCATATAGGCGCGCGGATTGACTGCGTGGGCCCGCTCAACCGTCTCTCGTAGCAAGCTATATCCATCGGGAATGTCACTCAGCTCGTGACCGTCATCGGTACGCAATTTGTCTATGTAGTAGGTCGCGTCGAGTCGCATACCGTCAACGTGAAACTCCGTGAACCACATGGTTATGTTGTCCAGCAGATACTCTCGTACTTCCGGTCGGCCGTAGTCGGGTCGTTCTCCCCACGGAGTATGACCACGTTCGTCGTTGTAAAAGTAAATACCACCGCAGTCATTTTCATACCAACCATCAAAACGTGTGAGTTCATTGCGCGGCGCAAGGTGGTTGTAAACTAGGTCAACTATGACGGCTATGCCGTGTTGGTGTGCGGCATTGACGAAGTCCATTAGTCCTCGCCGGCCACCGTAGACTTCTTCTATAGAGAAGAGGTGCGTCGGAGCGTAGCCCCAGCCAGCATCGTCCATCATGCTTGTGACGGGCAAAATCTCGACTGCGCTAATTCCGAGATCTTTGAGGTGACCGAGCTTCTCTATGGCGCTATCAAATGTTCCAGGTGTCGATGCGTCTGGTTTGTTGTAGGTGCCTATATGTAGTTCATAGATAACCTGTTCCTTGAGTGGCCCAGCTTTAAAGTTATTGTCAGTCCAGTCAAAGTTATCCTGAACTACTACTGACCAACCGTTGTTGGACGAAGTGAGGCGGCGTGCATAAGGATCGTTACGTTCAACCACCTCGTCGTTCTGAGTGGTTATGAGGTAGTGATAGTTTTGTCCCGGCTGGATAATGTCGGTCTTAGTAGACCAGTATCCACTTTCTCCAGTCATTGGAAGGGTCTTATGTTCGCCGTTGTCGTCTATGAGAAGCTCGACATTTTTTGCAAAAGGTGCCCAAACGCAAAAAGCCACCCCATCTTTGTGGAGCCAGGAGCCTAGACGTTTTTTCCCACCGCTAGTCATTATGCATATTTTAGCACGTGCTTAGCGGCTGCGCTTGCTGGATACGATGCGACGAGCGTGGTGTTTGACTCGGTGCTTTATTGCAGCGCGTCGTTCAGGCTCTTTGAGGACATGTATAAGACCCGGGAGAAGCGACAAAAAGATGATGATGAGGGCGGCTACCTCGATGTTTATACCCCAACGTTCGATGACATTACCCGCCAGGTAGCCGAGGAGAGTGAACACCGAAACCCAGACGAATGCTCCGGTTACGTTATACAGAACAAACCGTTCATATGGCATTTTAGCGATACCGGCAACTACCGGTGCAAAGGCTCGTACAACCGGAATGAACATAGCGTAGACGATGGTCTTGTTGCCATGTTTTTCGTAAAATTCCTCGGCCATTTGTAGATATTCTTGGCGAAAGAAACGGCTATCAGGTTTGCGAAATAGTTTTCGTCCATATTTTGTTCCCAGGAAATAGCCTGTACTGTTTCCGGCTACGGCTGCGAACCATAGCAGAACGATAAAGGCGAAGATATTGATCGAAAACGTGCCTTGTTGGACTAAAGTTCCTGAGATGAACAGCAGGCTGTCACCAGGTAGAAAGAAGCCAACCATCAGGCCGCTTTCGGCAAAAATGACTGCTATAACGGCCAGCCAGCCAAAGTTTACGATGAAGTGTAATAACGCTTCCACTACCAGACACTATAGCACGCCACTGGGGTGGGCGCGAAAATGTTATAATGGTAGAGCAAACTTTAAATCCGGAAAAGTATCCGAAAAGGAGAGAAATGGGAGATAAAGTAACTTTGAAGTTGGACGAGCGTACCGTCCATGGGAAAAAAGTGACCAAACTGCGACAGGATGGCCTAGTGCCGGCAGTTGTATATGGTCCCGGAATGGAGCCAGTTAGCGTACAGGCGCCTCACAACGAGGTCGAGCACGCCTATTTGGTCGCCGGAAAGCATGCGCCAGTTCATCTGACTGTAGGTGCTAAAAAGCGCATCGCTATGATAAAGGACATCGAACACGATCCAGTGCGCCGTACTATCCGTCACGTATCGTTTCACGCAGTGAAGGCTAGCGATCCAGTAGTCGCGGAAGTGCCTATTCGTTTACTAGGTGAAGGTGAAAGCGAAGCTGAAAAGGCTGGACTGATCGTTCTGCAGGCTTTGGACAAAGTAGAAGTTAGAGCTCTGCCTATGGATCTGCCAGACGCAGTCGAGATTTCTATCGCTAACCTGAAGGAGCCAGGTGAAAAGGTTACCCTAGGCGAGGCCAGTCTGCCTGAGGGTGTCGAGTTTGTCGAACACGACGACGGTCACCACGATGATAGCGAGGAAGAAAAGCCACGCATCACCGACTTGATGGTTGCAAGCGTTTGGGAGCCGGCCGCACTGCAGGCTCAGAACGAAGCTGCTGCCGGTGAAGCAGAGGACGAAGCAGAAGTTGACGCTGAACATGGTGAAGACACCGACCAAGAGTCGCAGGCCGAAGAAACTCGACCAGGCGGTAAAGGCCAGGACGAGCCAAAACAAGCTAATGTTGACGCTAACAAATAGCTAGACGTGCAAATAAGAGCCCCATTTGCGGGGCTCTTATTTTATTCCTCGATAAACCCACCACTCTGGTGTGACCAAAGTCTAGCGTAGATTCCTTTTTGTTTTAATAGTTTCTCGTGTGTTCCGTCCTCAACTACTTTGCCGTTGTCTAGAACTACTATCCGATCTAGTTTGGCGATAGTACTTAGACGGTGGGCGATGACTATGCTGGTGCGGCCTTTCATCAGCTCTGTCAGACTGTCCTGAATCAGCTTTTCACTCTCACTGTCGAGTGCGCTAGTTGCTTCGTCGAGCACTAGTATAGGCGCATCCTTTAGTATGGCGCGCGCGATGGCAATGCGTTGACGTTGTCCGCCAGATAGCTTTACTCCGCGTTCACCAACGATAGTGTCAAAACCTTGTGGCATGTTTTCGATAAACTCAATAGCATGGGCTTTTTGGGCCGCGCTATGAATCTCCTCGTCGGTTGCGTCTGGTCTACCATAGGCGATGTTTTCGCGTAAGGTTCTGTGAAACAAGACTGGTTCCTGGGCAACATAGGCTATGTTGTGACGGAGGCTTTCCTGGCTTATGTCACGTATGTCCTGGCCATCTATCTTTATGGAGCCCTGTGTTATGTCAGAAAAACGTAAAAGTAAATGTGTGACAGTTGTCTTGCCGGCACCGGAACGACCGATGAGTCCAACGTGTTGGCCGGCTTTTATGTCCAATGACAAGTCATCTATAACATTGCCTTTTCGCGAGTCAGGGTACTGGTAGAAAACATCACTAAACGTAACATTGCCACCGTTCACGCTGAGTTTTTTAGCATGCGGTTTATCAACTATGTCGACGTCGCCGTACATTATATCTGCCATCGGTCCGGCCATTAGGAATATCTTGTCGTAACCGTTGATCAGTTCACCGAGTTCAAATATCTGACCGACAAAACGTTGCAGATATGCGATGGTAAACACGGCAATACCTATGTCCAATTGTCCTTTTCCGATCAGGTGGATCATGACAGCTACAGCGACTATCTGGACACTAGCTGTTATAAACAGGCGCAGCGAGCCTTCCATCCCTAATATTTTCAGGTCAGTTACGTGTGCTTTGCGGTACTCTTCTGAATATTTACCGATATGGCGTATCTCGAATTTTTCCTGACCAAAGGTTTTGACAGATATGTTGTTACTGATAATGTCGGCGGCTATTCCGTTAGTTTCAGCCGCTAGTTTTTTGCGAGCTGTTTTGTATGGCGTTCGCAGTTTCATCTGCAGTTTTACCTGCAGTAATATGTAAATTATTAGGGCTCCAACCATTAGGCCAAGTAGAGGTGATGCTAGGCTGATGAGCGTGATGCCGAGAGCCGACGTCAAAATGAACGGTATGGTCCGTAAAATAACTAGATCTTGTAAACCGATGTGTGCATTGACGAAGTCGATAAACTTGCTGGTTAGCGAACCAACTTTTTCGTTTATGAAAAACGAATAGTCCTTTAGCAGTAACCGGTCCATGGTCGAATTTATTATGTTAGCGCGAGTTTTTGCCTCGTGCCATACTGCACACTGGATGCCAACAAGGTTCATGGCTATACCTGTAAACACTGCTACACCGGCCCAGAACAGCATGGTTAGGGCTTCGTTTGTGTTTCCGTCGGCGACTTTGCCAACCGCCTGTGATATCAGATAAGCAAAAACTGTTTGCCATAATATTACTCCCAATGGCAGTAACAGTGCCATGGTGAAAAATCGTGGTTTGTCTTTTCGTATCTGTTCCCAATAAAGGCGGATAATTTTTCTATTTGTGCCCAATGAAGTACTCCTATTTTTTAGTGATGGTTGTTTGTGTCGCTAGCGGTTCGGCACGTCCGAACGTTGACGAGTAGAGGAACCTTGTTAGGTTCGTAGTGTTGTTTATTGTACGTGCTGGAAAAAAGTTTGTAAAGCTTGGTTTAGCTTTCTTCTAGGCGTCGGCTGACACGGCGTTCTACTTCGGATATAGCCAGCATACCACTGCCCACCAACCCTACTTTTAGGGCCGAAGTGGATCGGCCCGTTAGGGCGAGTGCTGCTGCACCGGCAAGAGTAATAGCCCCCATAGTGCGCAATTTGCGCGCTTCGGAGTCCCAGTAGCCGGTTGTATCAGGAGTATTGCTATTTTCCATAATGATATTATTGTAGCATAAACGCTACCATAGTAACAGAGGTGACGGTATGGTATAATTCATGTCGATGCAGAAAATCCTTCTCTACTACAAATTTACACCGGTTCGCGATCCGGAAGCAGTCAAGCTATGGCAAAAAACACTTTGCGATAGCCTGGATTTGCGTGGTCGCATACTCGTTAGCCAGCATGGGCTGAACGGCACCGTTGGCGGTGAGATGGAAGACCTGAAAAAATACATAAAAGAGACCAAGAAATTCCCAGGTTTCAAAGACATAGTTTTCAAATGGAGCGATGGTGGTCGCGAGGACTTTCCTCGTATGAGCGTAAAGAATCGTCGCGAACTAGTTGGGTTTAAAAACTCTGACGAAGAGTTCACGGTCGACGAAAATGGTGTAGTTGGTGGTGGCAAGCACCTGAAGCCTCGTCAGGTTCACGAATTGGTCGAAAAATACGGTGACGATGTCGTTTTCTTTGACGGCCGTAACGAGCACGAAGCTAGGATTGGTAAATTTAAAAATGCAGTCGTGCCTAATACCAACACTAGTCGAGACTTTATTGCGGAACTAGAGAGCGACAAGTACGACGATATAAAGGACAAGAAAGTCGTTACCTACTGTACGGGCGGCATTCGCTGCGAAGTTATATCCACCATGATGAAAAAGCGTGGTTTCAAAGATGTCTACCAGATAGACGGCGGCATAGTGAAGTACGGTGAAGCCTACGGTGACGACGGTCTATGGGAAGGCAGCCTACGCGTTTTTGACGACCGCATGACGGTTAACTTTTCTGACCATACAAAGTCCATCGGCGAGTGCTCACATTGCGGTGGCAAAACCAGCAACTTTGAGAACTGTGCCTTCACCAACTGCAATGACCTAGTGCTGATATGCGAAAACTGCAAACAAAACCCAGACCTCTTGTATCACACCGACGCCTGCCGCGAACGCGCGATAGCCTTGGTCAAGTAGTAGAGACATTTTCCATCTCTGTTACGTAACTAACGTTTAACCAAAAGGTTGAATGTTATAACGCAGGCATGATATTATTTAACCAGATGGTTGAATATACATCACAACTAGACAATGTATTTGCCTCACTGGCAGATAACACTCGACGTGACATACTGGAAAGAGTCTACCGTATGGAAATGACAGTTTCTGACATTGCCAGCAAATACGATATGTCATTAGCAGCGATCTCTAAGCACCTCAGGATTCTTGAGGACGCTCAGTTGATAACAAAGCGAAGGGAGGGTAGAAAACACATGATAAGAGCGCGAACCGATGCGCTCCGAGATGCAAACGAATATCTGGAACAATATCGCCAGATGTGGCAAGAGCGCTTTAACAAGCTAGACAGTTTGATACAAGAAGAGGGAAATGAACCATGGCAGAACTAAAGATCGATAAAGACCTGGACAACAAAACACTAACACTGACTTATGTTGCAGATGGTCCAAAAGACAAAGTATGGCGAGCTTACGCCGAGAAGGAATGGTTCGAAAGATGGTGGGGTCCAGAAGGCTGGGAGACAACTACTAAACAGTTCGACTTTCGTCCGGGCGGTGTTGTCCACTACGGCATGAAATGTGTCGATGAAAATCAGGGTGAGTGGTTCGGTCAGACTTCATGGGGTCTCATGGAAGTCCAAAGTGTTGACGCAGGTAACAGCTTTACGTACAAGGACTTTTTCTCTGACGAAAATGGTGGCAAAAATGCCGAGCTGCCAGCGCTAACCATCACTAACACCTTTACCGAGGAAGATGGCAAGACTACTATAGTCAGCCGCAGCGTTGCCGACAGCGCCGAGCAAATAGAAGAGTTGCTGAAGATGGGTATGGTAGAGGGCTTCTCTAGCCAGCTGCGCAAGCTTGATTCTTTAGTCAACGCGTAATTTATACAAAGGAAAAGGGGTATAACAAGATGCAAAAAATAGTTCCTAACCTATGGTTTGATGGCAATGCTAGCGAAGCTGTAGATTTCTACGTCTCGGTATTCAAGGACGCTAAGATCCTCAGTACAGAACGTTATCCGAGTAGCGGCGAAGAAGGTTTGGCGGATTTCCAGAAAGATATGGCCGGCAAGGTGCTCACAGTAGATTTCGAGCTGCTCGATACACGCTTTATGGCTATCAACGCCGGGCCAGAATTCAAGTTCAACGAATCTGTTTCGTTCATGGTGCCATGCAAAGATCAGGAAGAGATTGACTACTACTGGGAAAAGCTATCGAAAGTTCCAGAGAGCGAACAGTGCGGCTGGTGCAAAGATCAGTATGGTCTGAGCTGGCAGATAATACCGGAAAACATGGGCGAGCTCATGAAAAAACCTGGTGCATTTAAGACTCTGATGAAACAACACAAGATCGTAATCTCGGAGTACTAGTTCTAAAATATTAACTGCCTGTGGCGTGACATCGTTCACCAAAAAACGAGGCGTATAAAAGTGCCTCGTTTTTTGCTACCACAGGATATAATGGACGCAGAAGGACGCTCCACGGGCAAGCTGACTGTGCGCAGTTGGCTAAATGGAGCTATTAAAACTATCTAATGAAACATTTTTATCAGGTTTTACTAAACACGTTAGTTGCCAATGTAACGGCCAGCTTTCTTTGGTTTGCACTGACATTTTGGGTTTATCTAGAGACCCAGTCAGTTATGGCGACGGCTATATTGGGCGGCACATACATGCTGCTGATCGCAGTATTTAGCATAATTTTCGGCACCATAGTAGATCACAACAAAAAGAAGAACGTTATGGTCTATGCCAGCCTATACACCATGGTGGCATTTGCTATATCTGGCGTTATGTATATGTTGCTGCCGAAAGAGTCATTGACTGACTGGACAAACGTAATGTTCTGGCTGTTCACGCTAGCTATACTGTCCGGTGGTGTTATAGAGAACATGCGCAACATCGCTCTTTCGACAGTAGTGACTATACTGGTGCCGAAAGATGGTCGTGATAAAGCAAACGGTCTAGTAGGTACTGTCCAAGGTGTCGCATTCATGACAACTAGCGTGTTTAGTGGTCTATCTATCGGATTGTTGGGTATGGGCTGGACGCTAGCGATCGCTATAGCTTTCACAGTGTTGTCCGTACTTCATCTGATATTTTTCGTGACCATTCCAGAGGAAAATATAGTCCACGATCCAGAACTAGAAAACAAGAAAATAGACATAAAGGGCAGTATCGCAGCGATTCGTGCTGTCCCTGGTCTGGCTTGGCTGATAGCGTTTAATATCCTGAACAACCTAGTTGGCGGTGTCTTTATGGCGC
>CBRAFJ010000041.1:0-7906 GCA_967755195.1 uncultured bacterium
TCGAAAACACAGTTACAAAAAGAAAACGGAAAACTCCTGATTATGCTGGGGTTATCTATGGTATTGATTATGCTGCCGAAGGTGTTTTTCCCTTGAATTTGCTTCCTACCTATATTGATGTTTTATGGTTGTATTAAATATCAAATTAGAAACAAAATCTTAATATTAGTTATAGCGGTTCTTTTGGGACTATTGTGGCAGGAAGTAGGGGCTCCACATTTAACGGGTCAATCAACAAGTACATCTGTGTCAGTACTTTCACTTCCATCCGCTTTCTTAAAAACCATGTTTTATAGGTGGATTGATACAGACTTCATTTACACAGGTGATATTGTAAAAAACTTTTATTTTAGCGCCGCAGGCGCTAAGGTAGGAATGCCTGCTTTGGCTATCACTCTAATGAATATACTATTTGCCGTATATCTGTTCGTTGGATATCCAGAAAAGGCGAAGAATAGACTACCCAAAAAAGAGAGTGTCGCCCTAACGCTCGCAAGCACTGTTGTTGCAACAGGTGTGATTTTAGGTAGTTTTGCCGCTCTATACATTGCCTCGTCCGACCTACAGGACGGGACTGGTATACGTGGTGTTCAACCACGGTACTTCTATACAGCCTTTCTGTTGCTAGCAGTTTTGCCTTACATCAGGTACTTTAAGGTAGATAAGGTGAAGTATTTCGCCTTAGTGACTGTGGTCGGTTCGATTGTGTTACTGGGCGCAAAAGCGCTTGCTCTTGCAGTAGAATTTCACTGGGGTTTTTTCTAAGAGGCTATTTGCGCGTAGCGATAAAGATATTGTTAAGCCCGTACGCGAAACGCTTGCGCTTAACATTTGTAAAGCCTGCTTCTGCAAGAATTTCTTTGATTTGAGTTGGCGACATGCCCATTAGCTCGTGATCATGATCGATGTGACGTTCTTGGTGGTCTGGGTCATTACGGAAACGCCACCAGTGAATAAATTTACCCATTGTAGGTGTGATCATAGTAATGATGATTTGGCCATCTTTGCTTACGACGCGAGCGGCTTCTTTGACCGCGTCATTACGGTTAGGGATGTGGTTTAGGCAGGCTAGATAAGTTACGGTATCGAATTCACCCTTTTTGAATGGAAGTTTGGCGGCGTCGTCAATAACAACGTCACAACCCTTCCAGGCAGCCACATCAACACCAACACCATTGCCGTAGCTGTGGACGAAGTTATTTGCGCCACACCCTATATCAAGTACGCGTCCCTTTGTGTGCTTCAGGGCCATGATAACTCGTTCGTCATCTATAGGTGTTAGGCCGAGCTTCAGGCTTTGCTCACGAGAAAGCAAAGAGAGAAGAGGAAAAGCTAAACGACTAACAAAGGTCTTTAGTTTTGACGGAATTACAATGTTATCTGCCTGTGAAAAATAATCTAGTGTAGCCTCGGCTTCTGTTGCCATTTTTATATCCTCCTTTAAAGCGCTCACGCCTCTACCTGTTACAATATTATATACGTTATATGGCTACAAAAAAGAAAAACCCTCTACATTTTTTCTCACGGAAGTTTACATTTTATGTCTTCATAGGCATTGGCGCCTTTGTAACAGAGTACGCCTCTTTCTTTGTTGTGATGTCACTCACAGATAGTCTGCTAGTAGCGCAAACAATCAGTTTTCTCCTGGGGCTTGCGGTCAGTTTTACTGGAAACAGAAACCTAACTTTCAATACGGACCAAGACTACACGCATAGCAGGACCTCTCAGCTATGGCGCTATGTGCTACTGGCCCTGTTTAATCTACTGCTTTCAAATGTATTAATACATATCGTTGCAATGTATACAGAGCCACTGGTTGCGAAATTAGTAGTTATGATATCTGTCATGCTCTGGAACTTCGTAATCTTTAACAAGATTATTTTCCGAACCAAGTAACTATTTTTTCGACAGCTTTATGGAAAGTTCCTGATGTAGGTCGCGCAGAGTCTTCTCGTTGCGCTCTACTCGCTGTCTTTGGTTGTTCAGAGAATATACCAAAACGACTATGACAGTTATTTCAAATATGTCGAAGAGGCTAAGCTCTGCAGAGTCGAGCAGAGCTTTGCCTATCATGAGGTTGTAGACCGGGAAAGATCCTATAATGACAATCAGGGCAACCGACCACAGTAATATCTGTGAGCGAAAACGTTCGCGTGACATGCGATTCATTTTGTACTGGGTGACGATGCTCATTAGCGCCAGCAAAATGACAGGCAAGTTCAGTAGCAGGAGTAGTAGATATCTCATTCGAACATCTCCACAATACGTCGTTTCACCAAACTACGCACGATATTTAGGGCGTTCCAGTTGTTTTGTCCTTTGCCCTTGGAATACTCTGTATATATAGCCTTTATAGGGTATTCGCTGACCGCTAGACCTAGCTGCTTGGCGCGCCAAAGCATTTCCGAACAAAACTCGTAGCCGCTAGTTTTCCAGCGCAATTGCTCTAGTGAGTTGCGTGAAAATATGCGCAAACCTGACTGTGAGTCGGTCGACTCTATACCAAACAGCAGGTAAGTAATAAAACTAAGGCCCTTGTTGCCCAGTACTTTAACGCGCGACATACCACGACTGTCTATCAGACGACTACCTATGAGTAGATCGGCATTGGTTTTTTCTAGTTCCTGGAAACCTTTTATGACATCTGCTGGTAGGTGCTGGCCGTCGGCATCCATGGTAGCCGCAGCGTCAAAACCATTTTGATTGGCGTAGCTGAGTCCAGTTGCTGTCGCGCCACCTGCGCCGGAGTTTAGAATGTGTTCTATTACAAACGCACCGCCTTTTTGGGCTTCGCCAGCAGTATCATCTTTAGACCCGTCGTTAACAACAACAACTTCAAAACTGTAAGAAGTTTTCTTTAGCTCACGGGTTATATCGTGCACAACGCCTTGTATAACTGAGGCTTCATTGTAGGCGGGTACTATGACGGCGACTTTTTTCAGTTTCATGTCTGTAGATAGTATACAACTACTTTAGATACAGCCCGTAGCCAGACTTCTTCAGAGCCTCGGCGTGCTCTGCAAGTTTAGTGTTATCTATAAAGCCTTGCTCGTGGGCGATTTTTTCTGGACTACCGATGATCTGACCGGTGCGTTTCTGGATAACACGAACATAATCAGTGGCGTCGCTGAGGCTGTCGATAGTACCAGTGTCCAGCCAAACATCACCATCGTCGAGGGTAGTGACTTTTAGCTTGCCGCGCTTGAGGTATTCTTCGTTGATGCTGGTGATTTCTATCTCGCCACGCTCGCTAGGTTGAACGTTTTTGGCGATTTCAACTACGTCATTGTCATAGAAATACAGTCCAACAACTGCGTAGTCTGACTTCGGTGTCTTCGGTTTTTCTTCTATGGACACTGCCTGGTTGTTGCCGTCAAACTCGACAACACCGTAGCGCTCTGGGTCGGACACTCGGTAGGCAAAAACTATGCCGCCGTCTGGGTCGGTGCATGCCTTTAAGGACTCGTCTAGCTCGGCACCGTGGAATATGTTGTCACCGAGAACCAAGGCGACTTTATCGTCGCCAATGAATTCCTCGCCTATGATAAATGCCTGAGCTAGGCCGTCCGGGCTAGGCTGGGCGGCATAACTGAGCGAAATACCCCACTGGCTGCCGTCACCTAGCAGACGCTGGAACTGATCTTGATCTTCTGGTGTAGTTATTATGAGTACGTTACTTATACCGGCCTGCATCAGTGTGGTCAACGGGTAGTAAACCATTGGCTTGTCATATATAGGCATCAGCTGCTTACTGATTCCTTTAGTAATAGGGTGGAGGCGGCTGCCCGTTCCGCCGGCTAGTATGATACCTTTCATTAGTCCTCCAGAGTTTTCCAGTATTCGTCGAGAGCTTCGCGCCAGTCGCGTGGCACAAAGCCTGTAGCCTTTATCTTATCGAGTGACATGGTGCTTTGCAATGGGCGCGGAGCGATACCGTCTTTCCCTTTGTAATACTCCGCCGTTGTGACTGACGTGACATCATCTGCTGACTTGCCAGATTTTTCAAATACTATTTTTGCGATGTCTGCCCAGCTGACACTTTCGCCGTCGTTTGTTAGGTTGTAGGTACCGTATTCGGCCTTTACGTCGACAAGGTGCTTCATGGCGCGTGCCAAATCTTCTGTAAATGTCAGACGACCCACCTGGTCATCAACGACGCTCGGTTTAACACCTTTGTCGGCGAGTGACTTCATGATACCTACAAAATTATTACCACGACCGATAACCCAGGTAGTGCGCAGTATGTAGTGCTTTGGAGCTAGGCTGGTCGCAATATCACCAGCGGCTTTACTCTGGCCGTAAACGCTAAGTGGGGTGAACTCCTCGGACTCTAGGTGTGGGTTTTTCGTACCGTCAAACACGTAGTCGCTAGAGATGTGTACTAGTGTGATGCCATTTTCACTGGCGATTTTCGATAGGTTAGCAACGGCTGTAGCGTTAGCTTTCCAACTATCGACGCGACCTTCTGGTGTCTCTGCTAGGTCGACAGCGGTGTAGGCGGCAGCGTTCAGGATTAGCCCATAATCTTTCCAGTGACGTGCGGTCAAAACAGAAGGATCAGAGATATCTAACGTGTCACGGTCGACGCATTCGGCCGTAGGGTAGAGTTCTTGCAGGGCTTTGCCTAGCTGACCGTAGGCTCCGGTGATGAGGACTTTTTTCGGGTGAATCGGTGTTGCGTGTTCTAAGTAAGGGTGCGCTCGGTCTTTGTCGGACAGTTCTGCCTGGTCGAGCGGTATAGGCCACTGAATGTCTAGGCTTGGGTCGGCCAGGTTAACAAAAGAATATTCGCCGTCCGGTGACCAGTGGTCATTAACCAGGTACATATAAACAGCGTTGTCGGTCAGAGTCTGGAATCCGTTAGCTACGCCACGTGGCACGTAGATGGCTTTTGACGGGTCAAGCTCGATGGTGAAAACCTTGCCGTATGTTTGACTGCCCTCACGGATGTCGCACCAGGCACCAAAAACGCTACCAGCACCTATAGAGACGAATTTGTCCCACGGTTCGGCGTGCAGACCGCGAGTGACACCGGCCTTGGTGTTGAACGAAACGTTGTTTTGAACTGGTCCGAAGTCGGGTAGGCCGAGAGCAACCATCTTTTCGCGCTGCCAGTTTTCTTTGAACCAGCCGCGGTTGTCACCGCGGACATCCAGGTCATAGACCACCAAACCTTCGATAGTTGTTTTGGTTGCTTTTGGCTCTTTGTTAAACTCTATTTCGCTCATGATTCTACTCTATCTCCATTATTTACGTTCTTCCAGATAGGCTATGGCAAGTAGCAGGGCTGCGATGCTTTCGGTTTCGGTTAGCTCACCGCGCATAATCATGACCTTAGCCTCAGCAAGTGGGAGCTTTTTGATATCGTTAATCTCACCAGCATCGAACTGACTTTTATCTACTGTGAGGCCATTCGCCAGGCAAATAGTGGTGTGAAATGTGGTCATGCCGGCTGCGGTGTTACCGGCGCTCAGGACGGTGATAGATTTAGCGTGCAGACCAGCTTCTTCTAGTAGCTCACGCTTGGCAGCGACCTCTACAGGCTCGTCGTCGGTACGACCACCAACGCACTGCCATTGCATCTCGCGGGTGGTGTAGTGCTCTTGTTGGATGAGGTAGGTATTACCCTCATCATCCACCGGCACCACAAATACGGACGGGCTTTTAGACGACACTACGCCGTAAAGTCCGGGCCTGCCGTTGGGCATAACCACAGTGTCTTCATTGACGCTCATCCATGGATTTTCGTAAACGACCTTGGTTGACGTGGTCTGCCAGCTGCTCATCTATTGGCCTTGTTTTGCGTAGCTATCTTCGACGGACTGCTTTTCCGCCTGCCACCAGTCGCGGTTAGCGTCGTACCAGTCGATAGTTTGTTTTAGGCCCTCGCTCATACCGTTTTGGTCGGTGTATTGTGGCTGCCAGCCCAGTTCGGTACGGAGTTTTGTGCTGTCCATGGCATAGCGCATGTCGTGGCCTGGTCGGTCGTTGACGTGCTCATACCAGTCGCGAGGCTTGCCCATTAGTTCGCATATCATTTCTATGACAGTACGGTTGTTTACGTGGTCGTTGTCAGCGCCAATGATGTAGGTGTCACCGATTTTGCCCTTGTCTAGGATGAGATGGACGGCGCTGTTGTGGTCATCAACGTGTATCCAGTCACGGACTTGCTCGCCGGTACCGTAAAGCTTTGGTTTTATGCCACTCAGAATGTTAGTTATCTGACGTGGGATGAACTTTTCTATGTGCTGGTACGGGCCGTAGTTGTTGGAGCAGTTAGAAATAGTGGCTTGGATGCCAAAGCTGCGAATCCATGCACGGACCAGGTGGTCGCTAGCGGCTTTGCTGGCCGAATACGGACTAGATGGTTCGTATGGAGTGGTTTCGGTGAAACGGTTCGGGTCGTCTAACTCTAGGTCACCAAAGACTTCATCGGTCGAGATGTGATGCAGGCGCTTTTTGTGTTTACGGATAGCCTCTAGGATAGTGTATGTGCCGATGATGTTGCTCTCCACGAATGGCCACGGGTCTTTCAGGCTGTTGTCGTTGTGGCTTTCGGCCGCGAAATGAACCACGATGTCGGTTTCGCCAACTAGCTTGTCCATCAGTTCCTTGTCACAGATGTCACCGGTTACGAAATTTATCTTGTCCAGAACTTCTTTTAGATTGTCTGGGTTTCCAGCGTAAGTTAGTTTGTCTATCACTGTCAGCTCATACTCGGGACGGTTGTTGAGTGTGTAGTGTACAAAGTTTGACCCGATAAACCCTGCGCCACCTGTGATAAGCATTTTAGTCATGCTTTTATTGTACTGTCTCGGATCACGTTGTCATATTGTGTAATAGGCTAAACCATATGTTTGCATAAAATACAACATATCTGACTCATATAAGCATGGCTGCTAGGGTATGATCATCCCTCGATTAGTTTGGTTACGCGGGCAACCAAATTGTCTAGTTCGGACTGTGTTTTTGCTTCGGCATTTAGGCGGAGCACAGGCTCTGTGTTACTGGCGCGAACGTTAAACCACATGTCGTCACTAAACGTAACAGTAAGTCCGTCCATAGTGTCCAGTTGCTCTCCGGCGTACGATTCGGTAATACGATCTATTGCGGCCTGCTTGTCGTCAACTACAAAATTGGTTTCCGGTATGGCTGCAAAGAATGTGTACCGTTCGCGCAAAGTTGATAATTTTTCACCGCTTAAACCTGCTACGTATAGGCCAATCACCGCACCTATCAGACCACTGTCTGCGTACCAGTTGTCGCCGAAATAAAAGTGTCCCGATGCTTCGCCGCCGAACGGCGCCCTGTTATCACGCATTATTTGTTTTATATACGCATGTCCAACGCGGGATATTACGGCCTGACCTCCTTTCTCTAGGATGACTTTCGGTACGCCTCGGCTGTTGCGGGCGTCATACACGATAGCAGCGCCAGGGTGTAGCGTTAGAAAATAGTCGGCCAGCATAGCGCTCATGACGCCACCGGTCAGTACTTCGCCTTTTTCGTCGACTAGAAATGCTCGGTCGCCGTCGCCGTCAAATGCAATTCCGCCATCAAGCTTGTCAGACTTGATGACTTTTATCATGTCTGTAAGAGTTTCGAACTTTAACGGGTTGGCTTCGTGATTTGGGAAAGTCCCGTCTAGTTCAAAATACATCTCGGTAACTTCCCATGGCACATATCGTTCTAGCTCAGGGAATATTTTGCCAGCCATACCATTGCCAGCGTCGACCGCGATCTTTTGTTTCTTTAGCTTCTCGGTGTCGATAAAACTCAGTGTGTGCGTGATCCAGTCGTTCACGACGTCTCGCTCGGTCACGGTGCCTGGGTTGTTACTTTGCGGGCTAAATTTACTTTCTAAAACACAATCGCGGATGTGGTCTAGACCACTTTCAATCCCTAC
>CBRAFJ010000042.1:0-7788 GCA_967755195.1 uncultured bacterium
CATAAAGTCATCTATTCAACTGGAGTCCGGTGACGCCACTAAGCACGAATGGCAGCAGCCGATAGATTTTGTCGCCTGTGAAGGCTATTTAGGCCAACCACTGGGCGGTCAAGACCCTGACACCAAGCGACTAGAAAAAATCATCAGCGACTGCGACCAGATAATGCTAGGATTTTTGCAAAATATTCACAATCAACTACAGCCCGGCACACGTTTGTGCGTAGCGGCTCCATCCTGGTTCGTTCGCGGCAAAACTTACCACCTCCCGACCCTTGACGACCTCGAGAATCTGGGGTATACTCGTATAGATTTTGAACACACTACGCGTGAGGATCTGATCTATCGCAGAGAAGACCAAGTGGTGGGTCGTGAATTAGTAGTAATAACGAGGAAATAACACATGTCACATGTCAAAGCAGGTGGTTCTAGCAAGAACGTCCACGACAGTCCCGGCCAGCGTCTAGGCGTTAAGCGCTTTGGTGGCCAGAAAGTTAACGCTGGTGAAGTTATCGTCCGTCAGGTTGGTGAAACCAAACAGGCTGGCGAAGGTACTTACATGAGCCGCAACTTTACCATCCACGCCAAAAAAGACGGCGTTGTCGGTTTCAAGCAGGTCAAAACTCGCCGTTTCACCGGTAAGACTGCCCGCCGCACCCAGGTCGTAGTCCTCTAGACTGCCGCATAGAAACTAAAAACACCTGCATTTCGCGGGTGTTTTTAGTTCTACAAGTTAGAATATCACTCGCCACCTAGACGCCTGCTTATGTTAGCCCTGGACTCCTCACGAAGTTTTGCCTCTTCTCTAAGCTTAGCCATCCTTGCATCCTGCTCTTCAGGGGAGATGATGCGTGGTCGATACTTTTCTTCGTCCATACTGACATCACTTATTAATTCTGAGCGCTTACGGGCATCTCCATTTGGCGCATCTTCTGGCGCGCTAATAGAAACGAGTTCTTCCATAGCTTCAATTCCCATAGCCTTGCGTAAACTTTCAGCTGGCATGTTTTCTGCGGTTTCTACAGGTTTATCAGCCTCAACTGGTTTACTACGCTCTGCAGGTACTAGACCCATCTCGGCTAAAAGTTCTCGGTGCCGCTTTGCCGACATGACCAAGCCCGAAGGTTCATCATATTCATCAGGTTCATTAGGTTTTTCGAATTCTTTTTTCGGAATGTTTGTATTTAGCTGTTCCATACCTAAACACTAGCATTATATTGCTTTTTTGTCAATAAACGGTAGTGGTTAGACTACTGGATTCCGAGGTGGAATTTTATGCGAGCAACGACGTCGCTAATGACGACTTGTGACTTGACTAGATAGTCGTCTACCCCGAGGGCTTCGGCGCGTTCTTTGTCTTTAGGCTGACTGAGTGCGGTCAGCATTATAACGTGTACAGAGCCGAGCTCTGGTGTGTTTCGGATGATATCTAGGACGTCGAAACCATTAATCTTTGGCATCATAACGTCTAGGACTATTAGATCAGGACGGTAGTCGAGAGCTGCTGACAAGGCTTCTTCGCCGTTAACGACGTGCTTTAGGTCAAAACCTTCCATCTCTAGACGCGTTGTATAAACGCGTGCTAGTGCATCGTCATCTTCGACCAGCAAAATCTTCTTTTTCTTGTCCATGCTTGTTTTTAGTGTACCCTAAATGGCGCTTATCGCAAAAGTTCTAGCGCTTTGTCCTTTTGTGTGTCACGTTTCGCTTCGACGTCTTCAGCAGTTATTTTGACCTCAACAGACGGCTTTATACCCTCTTTGTTGATGTTCTTGTTGTTTGGCGTGTACCATTTGGCTACTGTGACTTTTAGCTGACCACCCCCCGGGACGTCTTCTATTATCTGAGCGCTGCCCTTTCCGAAAGTCTTTTCACCAACCAGTGTGGCAACGCCGTGGTCGCTGAGAGCCCCCGCAACGATCTCGGAAGCGCTGGCGCTACCACCATCTACCAGAACTATAGTCTTTATACCTTTTAGCGGGGCGTTGTTTTCAGAGTTTAGTGTCTCGGTGCCGAATGTACCGCGTTCACGGACGACCACCTTGTTTTCTAGCCATAGGCTAGCAACAGCCTGAGCACTGTCTATGTAGCCACCACCGTTACCGCGTAGATCGAGTACGACACCTTTGACACCAGCTGCCTGGAACGACTCAGCTGCCTTGCGTGCCAAACCACTAGTGTCCTCTGCAAAACGAGATATGCGCAGTACACCGATGTTACCCTCCGTTATTTCACTTTTAACGCTCGGAACAGATATAGTGTCGCGGGTTATAGAAATATCCTTGAGACCGTTGTCCCGGTAAACAGTTAGCTTTACTGTGGTCCCCTTTTCGCCACGAATCTTGCTGACGGCTTTGTCTGTGGTCCAGCCAGTCGTTTCTTCGCCGTTGACCTTTAAAACGGCGTCACCGCCTAGTAGACCGGCTTTTTTAGCTGGACTGTCATCGAGTGGGCTAACTATGACTAGCTGGTCATCACGAACACCTAGCTCGGCACCAATGCCGCTAAACGTCCCTTCTAGTTCGCCGTTGAACTCGTCGGCTTCGGCTGGCGTAAAGTAAGCAGTGTATGGGTCACCGGTAGCAGCCACCATGCCGTGTTTAGCACCGTCTATCAGTGCCTGCGGGTCGATATCGCCGTTGTATTTAGATCGCAGAACACTGTAGACATCGTTTAACGAGCTAAAGTCGAGAGCGCTAGGTGAATTTTTGCCGTCTAGCTGCGCCAGTATTTCAGTCGAACGCGTACCGCCAACAAAGGCGACCACACCGACCAGAAGCGCTACAACCAGCAAGTGTGCAGGTGTTAAAGTACGCGCATTTAAAAACTGTTTTATACTTTTTTTCGGCATAGAACTCCCCGGGTATTTATATCTGTATATATACTAGCACGAGCAGCTTGCGGTTAGCTGAGTGAATTCTAGTGGTATCGACGAACTTCGTAAGGACCGTTCATCAGAGTGCCGAGTGAGTAGTCGGCCTCAGAATACTGACCGCTGTCGTATGGTACGTTCATCTGAGATATGTGGACATTTCCACCAGCAACGCTCTCAACGTACATGACGTGTCCGTAACCACCGACGTACCAGATGATAACGTCACCAGGCATAACTAGCTCGGTTGAGACTAGCGAACCACCGCCGCTCCACATGTTTGCATTACCTAACTGGCTGTAGCCACGGTTACCGCGACCGTCGGTGTTGAGCTTCCACGCAACATACGACACACACTGGCGTTTACAGTAGCCAAATGGGTCAGCTGCGCTACCCCCGCTGTAATACTGACAGTAGTCGTTATAAGCCATCGTCGAGTCCATCCATGGGTAGCTAGAAGAGCCATAAACTATGTTTTCAGCACCGCTGCCAGAGCGCATCGCAGCTGCTTGAGCGGCACGGAGCGAACTAACTTGCGAGTTTTTCTGAGAAATAACGTTTTGGTAAGCCGCCTCTTGACCCTGAGTGTCAGCTAGTAGTTTCGCCTGCTCCGCTTCTTTAGAGGCCAGCAAGTCGCGCTGCTTTTTCTGGTCAGCTAGGATGACTTCAACTTCTTTTTTCTGCTTGGCCAGTTTTATTTTTAGTTCCTTTACCATTTTTATGGCAGATTTTATCTGGTCCTGGATAGATGATTGGTAGGCATCACCGCGGATATAGTCACCGATGGATTGACTACCAGCTAAAAGTTCTATTGGCGAAGTTTTGGTGTTTGCCGACAGGTCGGCAACACGTTCTGCATAAACTCGCTTTTGCTTCTCGAGCTTCTTTTGGTTGTCCTCGATCTCTTGGACCAATTTGTCATGCTTTGCCTGGGTTAGGTCGACCTGGGCCTGGATACGGTTCTTTTCGTTCGTCAGAACACTCAACGCACGCTGCAGGGTGTCCGCCTGAGCGTTCAGACGTGATGCCTCCTGCTGGAAGCTGCCTATTTCGTTCTGCAGCTGCGCAATCTGGTCGTCATACGTGTCGGCAAACGCGTAATGATTTACGGCAAACAGCGACATTACTGCCGCCATCAAAATTAACCCACCCTTAGTGGCATAGGCTCTGAAGTGGTTAGTGGTGGACCTTTTCATAGCGATTTACTCCTACCGTAGCACGTTGAGCGAGGGCGTGTCAACAAAACGCTCACGCTTGCCCGAGCTACCTGATTTATACTTTTAGATACCTGCGAACAGCCAGTCGCGATGAGACATTTCCGATAAGTGCACCAATGATTATCATGATCAACAGCACTAGTGGCGAGAATAAAACATAAGTCTGGAATGACAACGCGATACCATAGCTGGCCAGCGGTCCCTGAACGTAATACAGAATCATATAGCCTATGGCAGTTGCGACTAATGCAGCGATAAACCCGTACATGATGGCCTCGACGACAAACGGCCCGCGGATGAAGCCCTTGTCGGCACCGATCAGTTTCATCATCTCTATTTCGTCACGACGGTTGAAAATGGCCATACGGATGGTATTAAAGATGATAAGTGTCGAAATACCGACGAACAATAGACCTGCGCCCAGACCACCACGCTCGGCGATAGAGGCCCAGCTGTTAATGGTATCTATCACCTGGCGACGCTCGCCGGTAAAGGTTGGTCGCCATTTCGGATCCGTGTTGACGACATCCTTTATGGTTTCGTTTTGCTCTACCGCGTCTTCTAGCTGTTTAGTGTTGTTCGGGTCACGAACCACAACATTCAAACTAGGTATGAATGGGTTGGTGTCTAGCTCGCCAAGCAGCTGAAGCTCTTCGGCGGACGGTTTTTTCTCGCGTATATAGTCTGCCTTGGCCTCTGCGGTCGTAACGTAGGTAACGCTGGTGACATTAGAAAGCGCCTCGAACTCAGCTTTGGCCTCGTTGGCTTCGTCATCGGTTACGTCGGTACGCATAAAAATAGAGTAGTCGACTTTACTGCGCAGCTCGTCGACGGTGCTGACCAATGCCTGCCGAGCGATAAATGTCATGAATATGATCAGCAGAGTTATAGTCATAACAGCGGTCGCAGCCGTTGTTAGCCAAGCGTTACGCGAAAAGTTGTTGGCGCCGTAGCGCATCATGCGCAGCCATGTCAGCCAGCGACGACGCATCGCCTGCTTGCCGCCTAGTTTTGCCTGATTGTCTTTTTTTCTTGCCATTACTGTTTGTACCTACCCTGAGCTTGGTCAGCAGTCACCTTTCCGTGGTCGATGGTTATAACGCGGCGTTTCAGTCGGTTGACTATCTCAACGTTGTGAGTGGTCAGCAGAACAGTTGTGCCGTAACGATTGATTTTTTCCAGCAGCCGAACTATGTCCCAGCTGTGTTTTGGATCGAGGTTTCCAGTTGGCTCGTCGGCAATCAATATCTTTGGCTGACGAACAACCGCACGGGCGATGGCCACACGCTGACGCTCACCACCACTCAACTGGTGTGGAAATTTCTTTTCCTTGCCAGTTAGTCCAACAAGCTCGATAACCTTCGGTACCGTAGAACGAATCTCGCGGTTAGTCATGCCGGCGATCTCTAAGGCAAAAGCGACATTTTCAAAAACAGTTCGTTGCGGTAATAGTTTAAAATCCTGGAAAACTACCCCTATCTTGCGACGTAGTAGCGGTACGTGTTTGTCTTTCAGTGTGTCGTAATCTATACCACCAACGACTATTTTGCCGCTGGTCGGCTTCTCTTCACGGGTCAATATTTTTAGCAGTGTCGATTTGCCGGCGCCAGAGGTACCGACGATTATCACGAACTCTTTTGGCTCGATATGCAAAGAAATCCGGTTCAGCGCCGGAGTACCCTCTTTGCTATAGGTTTTCGTAACTCGGTCCAAAAGAATCATTACTGTATCCAGTTTAGCATAAGCAACTGTGCTAGCTAGTGGTAGTTTCTAGGTAGCTGTCAATGAAGCCGTCGAGCTTGCCATCTAACACGCCACTCGCGTCACGGTCTTCGTATTTTGTACGGGTGTCTTTGACCATGGTGTATGGGTGCAGGACGTAGTTTCGTATCTGATTGCCCCAGCTGGCTGACTCACCTGCTCGCAGGTCAGCTAGAGTTTCGGCATGTTGTTCCATCTGCATTTGAGCTAGTTTAGAACGCAGGATCTTTAGTGCCGTTTCCTTGTTCTGCAGTTGGCTGCGTTCGTTCTGAATAGCAACAACTGTGTTTGTTGGTATGTGCGTCACACGCACCGCACTGTCTGTAGTGTTAACCGACTGGCCACCATGACCACCAGCCCGATAGACGTCGATTTTGAGGTCTTTTTCATCTATATCAACTTCATCTGGTGTGTCGATCTCCGGCATAACCTCGACCAGCGCAAAACTAGTCTGACGTAGGTTGTCACTATTGAACGGACTGAGACGGACTAAACGATGAACACCGTGCTCACTTTTTAGTTTGCCGTAGGCGTATGATCCGGTAACAGAATATGTAGCGTTTTTTATACCGGCTTCCTCACCAGTTGAACGTTCGACTAGCTCTGTTTTCATACCGTTTTTCTCGGCCCATCGTAAATACATACGCTCTAGCATTTGGGTCCAGTCTTGGGCATCTGTACCGCCTGCTCCACTACTCAGTTTCAAAATTACTCCGTGGTCGTCAAACTCGCCCTGGAAAAGTAGGTCTTTTTTCAGTCGTTCATAGTCAGACTCTAGGCTAGTTACCTGCTCTTGCAGTTCCGGTAGCATCGTTTCATCACCGAGTGCCAGCAGTTCCGTGGCATCAGCTGTTTGAGTTATCAGTATCTGCCATGGCTCTATGGCGGCACGTAGACCAGCTGCCTGTTTGCTGATGCTTTCAGCATTCGCTGGGTCTTGCCAAACGTCTGGTTTCGCTAGTTCTGCATCTAGCTTGGCGAGCTCTTGTTCTTTAGGCTCTAACTGCAAACGCTCATAGGCAGCATCCAACTGGTCGCCCAGTGTCTGTAGGCGAGATTTTAGTGGCTGCATAGTTAAAGTGCCCTCACCGCCGCGATAAATTTGTCGCCACGATCACCGTAGCTAGCGAACATATCAAAACTAGCTGCTGCCGGACTCAGTATCACTACATCACCCTCGCTAGCGAGCTCGTCAGCTTTTCTAACTATCTCTTCCATAGACTTGGCTGTGAGTTCGGTAACGTCGACACCAGCTTCACGACACATAGCGGCAATCGTCGGACCGTTTTCGCCGATAGCCAGTACGCGCGTATTGGTTGTACGGCACAGCTCAACTAGTTGCGCATAATCACCGCCCTTGTCCTTGCCGCCCAGTATGAGGATCTTTGGTTGTTCGAAAGACTGTATAGCGGCAACGGCTGAACCCGGAGTCGTTGCAATACTGTCATCGTAGTAACCTACACCACGGACGTCGCGAACGTGCTTAAGCCGGTGCGGGAGGCCGGTAAAAGCGCTTAAGCCGGTCAGGATAGCGTTTTCATTAGTAGTATAAACACGAGCGGCGCTGATAGCAGCGCAAGCGTTTTCGACATTATGCTCGCCTACTACCTGTAGAGTATCTACGCTACCTATAGCGTCTTGATGAACAAAAAATGTACCCTTTCTTGCGTAGACTTGGCCGTCATCAGGAATGCCGTAGCGTACCGCTTTCCCTTGACCAGCAGTGGCTACCTGGTGTGATAGCTGGTTAGTCGGGTGGTATATGCAGATGTCATCAGACGTTTGACGACGACTAATGTTCGACTTTGCCGCCACGTAGTCATCCATATCATCATGGACATCCAGGTGGTCGGGTTCTAGCATCAGAACGACTGCTACATGTGGGCTCTTTTCTAGATCCCACAGCTGAAAGCTGCTCAGTTCGAAAACCCCTAGGTCATC
>CBRAFJ010000043.1:0-7557 GCA_967755195.1 uncultured bacterium
TGGTGCGATGCTAAACGGATCGAACTCAATCACTATGAGCGGTTCAAAATACCTAGAGCTAGACTCTATAGCTCGTATCGCGCGTTATAGCAAGCTCGTATCGTTACCCGCACAGGCAGGCACCGTTACGGTCAACTATGGCGGTACGTTTACACCCGATACCGACGTACAGTTTGCGACAGCCGGCTCCAATAACATATTTGGTAGCCTAGCGAGGGGTAGCGCAACAGTCGGTTCCGACCCTGGCGGCAGCTGTACAATACCTACCCTGAATACTGTTTGGTTAACAGCTGTGATAGATGACTCACGCTGGGCAACATTTGGCGGTAGTACGGCTAGCAATATTACCGATATTAGTGTTTTTTACAGTGACCTTGCGCGTGCGACGCCAAATCAACGTCTGTTCGGCGGTAAATGGTTCAAAAATGAAGTACTGCAAGGGCTAGATATCTGTGGTAACTCATAGGACACGTACTTCCTAGTTAATTTTTATCCACCAGGGCCGCGTTACTTGTTGTATTTTCTGTTTTTCCACTGACGGGGTCTGCTATAATCATTAGCAATAATGGGTCGCAGAATGATAAAGCAGTGGGGGGTTGGTTTTGTCGCTATCTCGATGGCGTTTTTCGGACTGGTTCCAGTATCAGTTATGGCCGCCAGTGGGGCGCAGTCAATATCACAGGGCTTCCAGGCTAGCGGCGACTTAACGGTTGGGTCACTAGTTAGCTATGCTGAAGCAGACTCTACGCTGGCTGTTACGGCAGCCTCTACTAGTACTGTCGACAGGTTGGTCGGTGTGGTCGGGCAAAATGCCTTGATCGAACTATCCGACGGTACGAAACAGACACAGGTTGTGACGAGTGGATCAGTGCTAGCTCTAGTTAGCAGTATAAACGGAGACATAAGTACCGGTGACAAGATCACAGTATCGCCTATAACTGGTGTTGGCATGAAAGCAGTGGAGCGGGGTGGGGTCGTTGGTACTGCCAGTGAGTCGTTCGCTGATGCTCGAGAAGTTCACACTGTCGATGTGACTGACCGTTCTGGAGCCAAACAGTCCGTAAAAGTCGGCCTAGTATCTGTCCAGGTGGACGTCGCCTACTACGAGCCAAAAGAGGATGACGAATCGATATTGCCGGCATTCGTGCTCCAGTTAGCGCAGGCTATATCTGGTGGTCGTGAAGTATCAGTGGTTCGTGTAGTTATAGCTCTAATAATTCTACTGGTCGGCATTTTGGTCATAGGAGTGCTGGTCTATGCTTCTGTACGCAGTAGTATTGTCTCTATCGGCCGCAACCCACTGGCGGCGCGGTCTATCAACCGCAGCTTGCTAGAGGTTAGCGCCATGGCAGTAGGCATTTTACTGATTATGCTTATTGCGGTATATTTAATACTAGTAATATAGGGAAGAAACACGGGTGGACACGTTTCAGATACTAGTATTTGCCGGACTAATAGTCATGGCAGCCATAACTATCATTAGCCTAGTCTGGGCGGTGTATTTGAGTGGCGAAATAAAAAACCGTCCATCACCAAAGACATACGCCATTACCATGAAGAGCCCGGAAGTGTTTGCTCCCGAGGACATGGTCATGATAACCAAAGAGGCACGTGACAGTATGCATGTTGTCGTCGACAAAGCGGCCGCGGAGCTAGGTGAGTCACTGGCTGCCACTATCGCCAGCCTAACGACCAGAACCGAAGACATGGCAAAAATAACCCTGTCGCAAGAGTTTGAAAAATACCAGACGTCACTAGCGGCACTGCGTGACGAGACCATCAAAGAGTTCAACGAGTTGCAGAAGCAGTTAGACGATCGACGTGATGATCTGACACAACAGATGGAAGACAAAGTCCAAAAAGACCGAGTTGAGCGCATGGACGCGTTCAATGCTAGGCTGGGTGACGTTGTCTCATCCTATCTGGTAGAGACTTTAGATAAGGGCGTTGACCTGGGTGCACAGGCTGGCTACGTCGTGCGCATGCTAGAAACTCACAAAGAGGACATAAAAAAGGACATACTGTCGTGAGCTTTCGTCTGAGCCCCGATGTTTATTCGCCGGACCATGTAGGCATTGTTCTCTGGGAGCTTGACCGTCTGATAGGCTGGCTGCGTGACGAGACGGTGCGGGCAAATATGTCAGCTCAAGGTGTGGCCGGTGATATACATCTGTCGGCATTTTTACTAAATGTTCTAAAAACGGCTGAAATTGCACCTAATGACCGCGATGGCCTAGAGCATCTAAAGGCTACTCTGGAGGCAGTTCGCGACCAAGCGCCTGTGGCTCATCTAGTGTTAACGGCGCTCCCAAACCGCGGCCTAAAACGACAGCTAGTCGAGTGGTTTAGGTCTGAGATACACCAGCAAGCACTGCTGACATTTACGGTTCGGAGCGACCTGGGCGGCGGCTTTTTGATGCGCATTGGTTCAAAGCAGTATGATTTTACATTTCGTGGCCGCTTGATAGACAACCGACATCGGATAGCGGAGATATTTGACGGTGTACGATAACGAACAGTTCGAGGAGTTCATACGTTCAGGCAACTCTACCGGTGAAGTTGTTGGTGTTGAACGGTTTTTGATAAAAGTAAAAGGCCTCGAAGGTGTCCCGGTCGGGGCGCTCGTCATGTTTCAGAACGGCCAACGGGGCTTGGTTCGTGAGGTCTCGCCAACCCATGTGACGGTTCTTAGCCTGGATGCCGAGAGTATGGACATCGGTTTGCTGGCTGTTGTTGCCGACCTGGCACTAACTACACCAGTTGGTGAAGAGCTGATCGGCCGATTCGTCAGCCCGCTAGGAGTGCCGCTAGACGGAAAAGGTGACTTGAATCTAACAGAAACTCGCAAAGTTTTTGCTACCGCTCCAGGTATAACTGAACGAGTACTGCTAAAAGACCAGCTGTATAGCGGTGTTACTATGGTCGACATGCTTTTCCCGGTCGTTCTGGGTCAGCGTATCGCCGTAATGGGTGACGTAAAGTCTGGTAAATCGGCCTTTCTGATGCAAATGGGCGTTAACCAATTAGGTTCAGACAAAGTGGTCGTTTATGTACTTATCGGCAAGCGACGTGTCGAGATTGACCAGTTAATAAATACTCTGAACGAAACTGGTGCCATAGCGCACAGTATAGTCGTGGTCGCGAACGTTTTCGACAGCCTGGCGCAGTCGTATATAGCGCCATACGTAGGCTGTGCCATCGCTGAACATCTGTGGTACACACTGGGTCGTGATGTTGTTGTTGTGTACGACGATCTGACAGCTCATGCCAAGATCTACCGCGAGGTGAGTCTGCTAGCACGAGCTAATCCGGGTCGTGACAGCTATCCGGGCGACATGTTCTTTGCGCATTCTAGTTTGTTAGAGCGTGCCGGCAAACTAAAAAGTAACGGCAGCACTCTAACGGCATTACCGGTGGTCGTAACGCCAGGCGATGACATCACCGCGTATTTGCCAACTAGCATAATGTCCATCACCGACGGACAGATCATCTTTGACCTGGCGACATTCCGACAAAATATCCGTCCAGCAGTAAACACCGGCCTTAGTGTCTCGCGTGTCGGTGGTCGAGCACAAACAGTCTCTCAGAAAACTCTGTCAGCGCAGCTAGTGAAGCGTCTAGCTATGTATCGTGAAGCACAAGAGTTCGCTCATTTCGGCTCTGACCTATCGGCAGATTCTAGACAGACCTTACAGATAGGGCGCCAGCTATATGATGTCCTTCGTCAACCGCCTAGCGAGCGGTACAGTATAGTTGAACAACAGTTGATGCTGCGTAGCGTAATGATGGGGGCTGGTAATCGTACGCTGAATATCGAGGGCGTGAAAAAACAAGCGCGTCAGCTGGCTGGTGAGGTAAAATCCGAGGAAGATATCGACTCTGTTGCTCGCCGCATATTTGACGTCAACAGTACAGGGGGTGGTCAGGCATGAGACGAGCCATAACCATCCAGCAAGAACGCGGTCAAATACATACTGTTGAGAGTCTGACTGAGGTATTTGAAAGTATTGCGAGTATAAAGATAGCCAAACTACGTGGTCGCGTGGTCGCCAGCAAGGACTTTTTTGCTGAGTTGTGGTCCACGTATAGCAGCCTACGTGTAGACCCCAAGGAACAGCTGACACGGTCAGGAAAAACAACCAATGGCCGTAACGTATTTATGGCTGTTACAACCGAGGGTAAGTTGAGCGGCGAGATAGGTAACCTCGTTATAGCCGAACTACTAGAAGCCTTAAAATTACCATCAAAAAAAGACGTCGACATTATAATCCTCGGCAGTCAGGGTGCAGAGCGGTTAAAGCAGCTAGGCGCAGAACCTACCCAGACATTCAAGCTGCCAGAGGGTGACGAACAGGCAAGTGTAACGGAGATAATAGAGATGGTGGAACAATACGACCAAATATCGGTGTTTTACCAGACCTATGAGTCTATTCGTGTGCAGCGTGTTGCACGCATAGAGCTAGTATCGGCTGTGCGCCAGCTGTCCAACGAAGCAACCGAGGGGCAAGATGACGAGGTAGAAATAGTTAGTAGCCGCGAATACATTTTTGAACCGAGTATCTCCGAGATAGCTGACTACCTAGAATCATTGATGATGGGTGTGGCACTTAGCCAGGTATTACTGGAGTCGAAACTTGCCCAGTACGCTAGCCGGTTTAACGCTATGAACAACGCCAAACACCGGGCACGAGAGATAGGTGGTGACTATGACAGGCTTTATCATCGAGCCAAACGCGCCGAGGGCGACGAACGTTTGAAAGAAACCATGAAAGTTATACTGGCACAGGGGCCACTAAAATGAGCGAACAAACAGCAAACACTATTGTCGGAAGAGTCATATCCATACGTGGTTTGATTTGTGAAGTTGCGGTAGTCGGGGCTAGGCCGCGACCAAAGCAGTTGCTGACACTGAGTGACGACTCAAGTGTCTATTTAGAGGTTATCGACTATCCGAACGAGTTTACAGCTCGCTGCATCAACATCAGCGGCAGTGCCAACGTTCGTCGCGGCTCTTCGGTGTCTTCAACCGGTACTACAGTCACTGTGCCAGAAGGTCCAGCTGTGTTAGGGCGAATAATGAACGCACTCGGCCAGCCTGTAGATGACGGTGGTCCTATAGATGCACCGCGTCGCAGCGTCTATGCTCGCGCGGAAGTCGATGCCGCAAAAAGTCTAAAGCCTGAACTACTAGAAACTGGCATAAAGGTTATCGACTTTTTCACGCCGTTCGTCAAAGGCCGCAAGATAGGCATTATCGGTGGTGCTGGTGTTGGCAAGACCGTCCTAACCATGGAACTGATACATAACATCGCCCGTGACGACACGAAACTAGCTATGTTCGTTGGTATCGGAGAGCGTATTCGCGAGGGTCATGAGCTACATGAAACTCTAAAAGAACGTGGCATCCTCGACCGTACGGTCATGTTGATGGGCCAGATGCACGAAACTAGCGCCATGCGTTCACTGACCGGTATATCTGCCGCGGCTGTTGCTGAGTACTTCCGTGACCAGGAAAAGCGTGACGTGCTGTTTTTTGTCGACAATATATATCGTTTTGTTCAGGCTAGTAACGAACTTGCGACTACTATAGGCACGATGCCTAGCGAGGGTGGCTACCAGGCAACTATGTTCTCGGACCTGCGTCGCTTGCAGGACCGTCTAAGCAGCAACGAAAACGGCTCGATAACATCGGTTCAGGCTATATACATCCCAGCGGACGACCTGAGTGACCCAGCGGTGCAGGAGATCGCCGGCCAGCTGGACTCGACAGTGGTGCTGTCGCGTAGCGTAGCCGAGAGCGGCGTGCGTCCAGCGGTCGACCTGATCCGTACCAGCTCTAGTCTGTTAACACCGGAAATCGTCGGCGATAGACACTACGCACTTGCAACTCAGGTGCAGGCCATAATGCAGAAATACGACAGCCTGAAAAATATCATCGCCATCATCGGTAAAAGCGAGCTCAGTCCAGATGAGCGTCGTGATTACGAACGTGCTCAGCGCTTTGTACAATTCTTTTCGCAGGCTTTTCACGTCGCTGAAGACCTAAACGGCGAGTCCGGTGAGTCGTTTACACTCGACCAAACGTTGGCCGGGGTAGAGGAAATACTACTTTCATGAGCGAAGAACCAGTGGGGACGCCAGCAGCAGAACCAAAAGTTTCTGACCGTTTGACGGTACGGGTTCTAGCGCCAAATAACCGTATATATGACGGTCCGGCAGTATCGGTCTCGGCTAATAACCGAGTCGGGCCATTCGACGTTCTGGCGGGACATGCTAACTTCTTTTCGCTACTGTCTGAGTCGCAAGTCGTCGTCGACACCGGTACTCAGAAGCTGACTATTCCGATAAACCAAGGTCTTATCAAGGTTAAAAATAACGTTGTAACGTTGTTTGCTGACATTAGTCCGACCCACCTTGCTTAAGCGGTATGCTTCGGCTACAATGAAAAACATAAGGAATTTAATGGGTGGAGAAAAGTTCTATTATTATGGATTTCAAAACGCAAACATCAAGTCAGAACCCACAGAGTAATCGTAAGGACTCTGGTAGTACAAGCAAGCTCGTTGCTGTTGTAGTCAGTGTCGTTGTGGTTGTTCTGTTGGTTATCGCTGGCATGCTTATGTGGCAGTCAAAAGCAGCTAGTACTGACACTACTAGTGTCGACAAGAACAAATTTCAGGCAGTCTTTTTGACAAACGGCCAGGTGTACTTTGGTCACTTAGCTAGCCTGAAGGGCGAATACATGGAGCTAACGGGCATATACTATCTACAGGTACAGCAGTCAGTTCAACCTAGCACTGACAACAAACAGCAGGAACAGACAACAGATGACTCCAAAGTCTCCCTGACAAAGCTGGGTAGCGAGCTTCACGGTCCAACCGACAAGATGAATCTTGCAAAAGACCAGATCCTTTTCTGGGAAGACCTGAAAGACGACAGCTCAGTGGTCAAAGCCATCAAAGAGCACCAGTCAAAGAACTAGTTAGCCCTATATAAAAAGGCTAGAAAATGCCCCACTTCGCTTGGTGGGGCATTTTTGTGATAAATAACACTTGCAAATAGACGTTTTCATCTGTATACTTGGCTGAGTTGAGCGAATGTTTCATACGGAAACCTCTGGCGGCTAGAACCATTAAAAAGTCATAGTCCAGGGGTTATTTATTTGCTAAAACGCAAACGAATAACAGAGGCAGCGTGAGGTGTAAAAATGACAATGAAATTTGTCTTTACTTTTTTCTTACTCGACTGTTACACTGGTCTAGCTTGAGTCCACACAACAACCGCCGAAGATCGGCAGCTAAAGTGTGACCTCAAGTGGTGGGGACGCATGTAATTTAACAATTTAGCTCAAATTTTTGAAGATAAGACAAAGGAATTGACGGGATATTCATGAAAATGAATATCGGCTCCTGAGAAGCAGGAGTCCAGTAGAACATGTTACTTAGGTAGCTATGAACTACTAGTTGAAACCAATGCATAAAAAGGTACTCAAGGGCACACAGTGGATGCCTAGACGTATATTACCGATGAAGGACGTGGAAGACTGCGAAAAGTCTC
>CBRAFJ010000044.1:0-7326 GCA_967755195.1 uncultured bacterium
ACATCGCTGTGTATATAAGCAGTTTTTATATTTAGTTCTTGCAGATAAGCACTAAGGTCCTCGGCCATACGCTTTGTCAGCGTCGTCACCAATACGCGCTGGTGTTTGTCTATACGGTTCTTTATCTCGCTCAGCAGGTCGTCGATCTGACCGTCGATTGGCCTGATGTCTATCGGTGGATCGAGCAACCCGGTCGGCCGAATAACTTGCTCGGCAGGAGCCGGTGAATGTGTTAGTTCATATTCGGCTGGAGTAGCTGAAACAAATACCGCCTGATTTATGTGTTTTTCAAACTCGTCGAAAGTCAGGGGGCGGTTATCAAGAGCCGATGGCAAACGAAAACCATGTTCAACCAGAACTTCTTTGCGCGCCCTGTCGCCGTTGAACATGCCGCGGACCTGCGGAATACTCATATGACTTTCGTCGACTAACAGCAGAAAATCGTCTGGGAAGTAGTCTAGCAGTGTCGCCGGCTGTTCGCCTGGCTCACGGTTAGTCAGGTAGCGGCTGTAGTTTTCGATACCTTTTACAAAACCTGTTTCTTCTAGCATCTCTAGGTCGTAGCGGGTGCGCTGTTCGATACGCTGCGCCTCAAGTAGTTTGTTGTTTTTGCGGAAATAATCCAAACGCTCGGCTAGTTCGTCTTTTATATTGCCGACGGCGTACTGCAATTGTTCTTTTGGCGTTACGTAGTGCGAGCTCGGGAAGATTTTTACTTCACTAGGTTCACGCATTATCTCGCCGGTCAGCGGGCTTATTTCAGTTATACGATCAACCTCATCACCGAAAAACTCTATGCGATACGCTGTCTCAGCACCGGCCGGAAAAACATCGACAACATCACCGCGCACTCGGAAAGTTGCACGAGCAAAATCGACGTCGTTGCGGTGATATTGGATGTCGGTTAGCTGACGCAAAAACTTGTCGCGAACTTTGCGTTCACCGGTTTTGACTGTGATAGCCATCGCGCCGTAGTCGTCGACAGACCCGATACCGTAGATACAGCTAACTGACGCGACGATAATGACATCGCGACGAGTCAACAGCGCAGCAGTAGCGGCATGGCGCAAACGGTCGATTTCTTCGTTTATTTTGCTGTCTTTTTCGATATAGGTATCGCTACTAACCATGTAGGCTTCTGGCTGGTAATAGTCGAAATAGCTAACAAAATAGTGGACTTCGTTGTCTGGGAAAAATGATTTGAATTCTGAAAATAGCTGTGCCGCCAGAGTCTTGTTGTGGGCTAGAACCAGCGTCGGCACACCCTTCTGCTGGATCAGGTTCGCCATGGTAAATGTCTTACCCGAACCAGTCACACCTAGTAGAGTCTGTGTTCTTTCACCCTTTTTCAAACCATCAACAAGCTGGGCGATCGCGCTAGGCTGATCTCCGGTTGGCTGATAGTCACTCTTTAATTTGAAACTGCTCACCTAGATATTGTAGCAGTTTTTACTGCGCGATTACCCCTGAGGATGTGTGGCGACTTTTTCGTACTCGGATTCACCATCCTCGAGGTTGCCCTCGAACTTCTTGTCTAGCGCAGCTATAACCTGCTGTACTAGTCGTTCTGGATCGGTGTCGTAGATGATCTTGTCGCTGTCAGGCGTCTTGATGTTCTGCACTAGATGAGGAATAAAATCAGCCAGACCGCCACTGCCTAAGAGCACACCGCAGACCTTACGGCTCTCGGTCGCGGTCGAAAACTCATGCAAGCTGCCCATACGGCCACCAACAGTTATGACAGCGTCGCTACTGCGCACCAGGTGAACATCGCGACCAACATAAGCCATGCCTGTAAAGTTGATGTAGTCAAACTCTTTTGTAGGCAGACGGTAGGCTTTGACGTGTTCTCTTTTTGAGCTAGCTGGGCTGAAACCTATACTTAGCCCACCAACACTGTTAGCGCCGACTGCTGCATAGTGCGGCAGTCCAACGGTCGCGCCGGTTAGTAGCGTGTGACCGTTTGAGGCAATAGCTTTGCCGATACGAAACGCTAGCTGGTGTGATGCCTCGACGGTGTCGCCTGCAGCAGCTCCTGATACACATATCTGATATTGGTTCTTCTTCATTTCCTTAGACCTCTAGTTTTTCTGGTGCAATCATATCGTTATCGAGCTGTTTTAGGATGCTGTCCTCGAGGTTTTTATGCCCCATATAGCGCATAAATATCTCGTTCCACAGACTTTCGCGGAAGTGGTAAACATAGCGGCTCTCATACGGTTCGCCGTTGCTGTAACCCAGACTAACGTCCATTAGGTTCAGCGTCAGCGGTAGACCGTCATCGGCTAATTTCGCTACATAATCTACGTCCTGCCAAAACTTCATCTCTGGATCCAGTTGGCCGAGCATTTCTTCGGCACGTCGCCAGTGCAAGTCTTCTGGATGAACGTGTGGCTGGAAGGCTTCTGGGTGGTTTTCGTCTCTCATCTTGCCAAAGTAGCGCTGGATAACTCGCCAGTGGACATACTGTCCGGCCATTTGTACTGCGTTACCCGGGTCAGCTATAAGTGTTTCGACAACGGTCTCGCCGAAGTTCTTTTCGACTTGTTTTAGTTTAAAGAACGAACTGTAGAGACGTATTTCGTTAACGTAGTGGAATATCAACGGCAGGCTCTTTAGGGTAATTCCCTTCATACGCTCAGCGCGCATCGGCACGACGACTATGACACCCATTTCTTTAGTGTGGGTTATGTTGTGTAGCTTTTTCTCGACAAAGTGCTCAGCCAAGTCAACGTATTTGTCGTGATCCATGATAACTATACTGATGTCACGAGTTTCAAAGTCGCTCGGTTTGATTTCTTTGAACAGCTCGTTGTATTTCTCGAGCCACTCTGGACCTTCGGAAAAACGTAGTGCCGTGTATATCTCGTCGATATTTTCATGCTTTAGCATGCTGTCAACAGAGCGATAGCCCAGGTGTTCCATCAACTTTTTAGGTGGCATTTTTGCTAGTAGCTGCTTCGCAACTGAACGTTTCAGCACCCAACAACTGCGATCTATATCCATCGCCTCAACCGCTTTAACGATCAATGGCACCATCTGCTTGACATCGTCAGCATCAGTTCCGCCGAGCATCTTTGTTACGCGGTCGTTGTCCTGTTTTATTTTGCTTATCAATGCCCCGTAAAACTCCTTGTCAGTTGTGTCGCTGGGATCTAGTTCCAGAACGTCAGCAGCCTTACGCATTTTTTCGGCCAGTTCACCTATCAGACGCGCATCCGTCCCCTGCTGCCCGCTAGCTTTTTCTAGCTGTTGTATGGCCAGTGAAAATATAGGCTCTTCGGCATCTAGTAGGTCACGTAGGTTTTTTGACATTAGAACTCCTTTTCTTTCAGCGGCATATCATGCAACTGGGCATGTTCGTGTAATATTCCTGGTTTGGCACCGATTTGTCCGACGACTGACGTACTGTTAGCGCTAGCAAAAACTATAGACTCGCGTAGAGTTTTGCCTATAGCCCACTGGCTCAAAAATCCTGAAGCAAAAGCATCACCAGCACCAGTTCGGTCGATAACCGGCACGTCTTCGTACATACCAGCTTGGATGATGGTTTTGCCATCACTAGCACAAACGCCATTTGGACCATCGGAAACTATGACAACCGGTACGTAATTCAGAGCGTGACGGACTAGTTCTTCTAGGCTGCTGCCTTCAACCAACATCTGTATTTCCTCTTTGTTCAGACAGAGAACGTCGACGTCATGCAGCATTGCTTTTAGTTTATCTGGCTCTGCTAGCTCTGAGCCCGCTGGATTCAACATGACTTTTATGTGGCGTTTTTTTGCCTCATGTACTATCTCTTCTAATAGTTCGAAGTGTCCGAGAGATGTCGGATAGACCCAGCTAACCCCGTCGAACATAGTCTCGTCGCTCATGACGTCTTTTGGTCGCGGTAGCTCACCGTGATAGTTCAAAATAGTCCGCTCACCAGTCGTTGCCAGCAAAATTGTCGAATAGCTAGCTCTTAGGCCGTCGAGTAGCTGAGTGTGCTTTGTGTCGACATTTTCTCTATCCAGTTCATCTAGAACGGTTCGAGAAACCGGGTCGTTCTGGCCCAGTACCCAAGAATATCGACTATGTAGGCCCTGTCGCGCAAACGTCACCGCAACATTAGTAGCATTGCCACCAGTCGTAAAATGAGCCTCAGCTATGTCTAGCTTTGCGCCCAGTGGTAATTCAGCAAACAATTGCTTGCCGCGTTTGTGCGGATCGAACTCGTCATCACGCAAAAAAACGTCTTGCGTAGCTTTGCCTATGCAAAGAATTGTTGGTGTTTTTGTATCTGTACCCATATCTGGTAGAAGTATATCACTTATGGTTATATTTCGGCCACGTGCTACTTAGCGGACTGCTTTGTCAGCGCTTCCAAAGGCATCTATTTTTTCTTCGACAACTTTTTGGACTGCCTGAAACACTTCTGGCATCAGCTTTACAACAGCATATTCATCCGGGTGCTCACTTAGGACTTTTTCTAATGTTTCACGAAAGGCTACACGCATGTCGCTGTTGATATTTATCTTGCTAACACCTATCTTCGCCGCTTCTTCAAAATAGTGCAAAGGTGTACCAGAACCACCGTGCAGGGATATCTGGCATGGTATGGCTTCACGGATCTTACCTAGTAGCTCCAGGTCGAGCTCTTTTGGCACCGGGTATTTACCGTGCAGGTTACCGATAGCGGCCGCAAACGTATCTATTCCGGTCGCCTCGACAAAAGACTTAGATCCTTCAGGTGTCGAAAAAGTCTTCTTGATCTCTTCGTAGTCGATGTCTTCTTTGTGAACGTTGCTGCTACCGCCGAAATAGTGTGGTTCAGACTCGACCAGGGCGCCAGTAAATTTGGCGTACTCGACTACCTCGCGGGTTTTGGCTATGATCTCTTCTTCGCTGGCGTCGTGATTGGCCTGAGAGATGTCGATATGGATAAATTCGTAACCAGCATCGATAGCCCGTTTACAGTCTTCGACTGTTGGACTGTGATCGAGGTTCAGGTACATTTCTATGCCGTACTCAGCCATGTAGTTGTCGACTAGGTCACGGATGTTCTCTAGGCCCATAGCCTTGACTTCGCCGTCGCTAACTTCAACTAAAACTGGGGCATTTTTTGCCTGGGCAGCTCGGCAAACAGCAATCAACGTTTCTTGGTTGTCGATATTAAATGCTCCAACCGCAAAGTGTTGGTCGCGTGAACGACGCATCAGATGACGTGCCCTAGTAGTGTTGTCCCGGATCTGGCTGATAGTTAATCCCATGCGTGTTCTCCCTTAAAAACCTGCTTTGTACTGTGGCACTTTGCTTATAAATTCTTGTATAGTTGGCACCATTTTTTCGGCACTTAGACCAAAGTGATCCAACAGCTCAGCTGGTGCACCAGACTCGCCGAAGCGGTCCTGCATACCGATACGCTTCACTGGCACTGGCAGCTGTTCACTCAGCAGCTCAACTACAGCGCTACCGAAACCGCCAGCTATCTGAGCCTCTTCCGCCGTTACAGCCCGTCCGGTTTTGCGGACACTGGCCAGGATTGTCTTTTCATCTAAAGGCTTAACAGTTGGAACGTGAACTACTTCAGCGTCTACGCCCTTTTCTTTTAGCAGTTTTGCAGCATGTAGTAGCTGGTAGCTCATGGTACCCGTACCGAGTAGTGTGACGTCTTTTCCTTCTTTTAGCACGTAGGCTTTTCCTAGTTCAAACGGAGTTTTTTCAGTTGTGAAAACTGGAGTTTTTTCACGACCCAAACGAATGTAACTAGGCTGACCATTTTTGGCTAGTTCAAGAGTGGCTTTTTCAGCCTCTACGCTATCGCCAGGCGCCACTACTACCATGTTCGGCAGAACACGCATCAGAGCAATGTCTTCCAACATCTGGTGGGTAGCTCCGTCAGGTCCGACTGAAACACCGGCATGTGAACCAACTATTTTTACCGGTACTTCGTTCAGAGCTATAGTAGTGCGGATCTGCTCCCAGTTGCGGCCTGGGCTGAATGCTGCATAGCTACTGGTAAATGGAATCTTGCCCATGTGCGCCATACCACTAGCAACAGTAACTAGGTTTTGTTCGGCAACACCTATTTCAATAAACCGCTCCGGGTGAGCCTCTTTGAAAAGATGCATCTGAGTAGACTCGGTCAAGTCTGCACACAGTGCAACTATCTGCTCGTTTTCATCACCAGCCCGTTTTAGGCCGCGCCCAAAACCTTTACGGATAGGCTCCTGAGTAATGTCATCGTGACCGATTTTGCTGGTTAAATGTAATTCGCTCATTGGTGTTCGCTCCGTATGCGACCTTCTAGGGTGCGTAGTTTCTTTAGAGCCTCTTTGGCTTGGTCGCTGTTAGGCGGCATACCATGCCAGTGATAGTCGTATTCCATAAACGGCACGCCTTTGCCGGGGATTGTGTGAGCGATGATGACGCTCGGCATGTTCGTGACAGCCCTGGCCATACTGTAGGCATCGATGATACTTTCCATGTTGTTGCCATCTATTTCCTGCACGTGCCAGCCAAATGACTCCCATTTGCCCTTTAGATCCTCGAGCGGCATAATGTCTTCGGTATTGCCGTCGATCTGGATGTTGTTTCGGTCGATGATACCTATCAGGTTGTGCAGCTTGTATTTGCCAGCAAACATAGCTGCTTCCCATATATTACCTTCGTTCAGCTCACCATCACCCATCACAACGTAGACCCAGCGATGCGGATTTATGTCGATATTTTTTAACACATAGGCCATACCGGCTGCCTGGGAAAGGCCCGAACCTAGTGGTCCAGAGGTATTTTCCATTCCCGGAAGTTTAGTGCGCTCTGGGTGACCCTGCAAGCGGCTGCCAAATTTGCGCAGAGTTTGCAGTTCTTCTATAGGAAAATAGCCCGCATGCGCCATAGTCGCGTAGCGAACCGGTACGGTGTGGCCGTTGCTGAGTATCAATATGTCACGCTCGTCCCAGTCAGGATTCTTTGGATCGTGTTTCATGACATCGAAATACAGTGCCGTAAAGATATCCGTTAGATCTAGTGGGCCCGCCGAGTGGCCCGAACCAGCCGCGACCAGCATGCGAATGATGCTCTGCCGAATGTCGTTAGCAGTTTTTTCTAGTTGAGGTATAGTTAATCGCCCGCCCATATCACTTTTATCCTAGCATAAGTATTATTCTTCTGACAGTACCTGGAGTTGTCGAACTAGTGACCGGTAGGCATTTTCGGGATTATTCGCCTTCTGGATGGCTCCCCCAACATTGATGACATCTATACCCGACTCAGCCAAATGCTGTACATTGTCGAGGTTGGCGCCTCCGTCCCAGCCTATTTCCATATCTGGTTTTATAGCTC
>CBRAFJ010000045.1:0-7215 GCA_967755195.1 uncultured bacterium
ACTAAACCCGACATACTACCTGCCTATTCACGGTGAGTTCCATATGTTGCACCATAACGCCGAACTAGCCGAAAAAGAATGTGCCATCCCTCGCGACCACATCTTTGTTTGTGACAGCGGTGACGTTGTCGAGTTCTATCACGACGGTAGCGCCAAAAAGACTGGCCGTATACCGGTTGGTGGTGTTATGTACGACGACTCTGGCGCCGAGGTTTCAGAGGTAGTCCTAAAAGACCGCATCCATATGAGCCACGAAGGTATGTTCGTCGTAGTTCTGACGGTTGCCCGTGGCAATGGCCGTTTGCTGACCAGTCCGGACATCATCTCACGCGGTTTCATTTACCTGCGAGACTCGGAAGAACTGATGAACTTGATCCGCCAGTATCTGAAGCAAAAGGTCGCTCGTAGTTTCGGCGGTCGCAAGGCCGACATGGACCAGCTAAAGAAAGAACTAAAGGACGAGATTACTCATATCTTGTACGACCAGACTCGCCGTACACCTATCGTCATCCCAGTTATCAATGAAATTGGTGTTGGTGGTGGACAGGGTAACAAGCAGCAGGCCAACGCGAACGGTGGCCAACAGCGCCAGCGTCCACAGCAACAACGCGGTCCGCGCCCACAGCGCCCAGGTGAAAAGTTTGTCCAAGCCCCAACGGTACCGGAGCTTGAGGCTCAGCCGTTCGCGCAAGCAGCTGAAAACAAGCACATCCGCGAGGTCTAAAGCATAGCCGCCCAGAAATGGGCGGTTTTCTTATGATTCACTGTCTCAGTGCTCTTGCATTTTAGCCGTAATTATGCTAATGTTTATTTAGTAATCCATTAAAATTATGTCTAGCATGCACATCATCGAATATCTCTATACCGCTGGCGTGATCGTCTCTATTTTGGCGACAGTACCGCAGTTAAAGCAGGTAGTCACTACCAAGGCGTCCGACGAGTTTAGTCTGTCGACCTGGATAGTCTGGCTATCGGCGCAGGCAATGACGCTAGTCTACGTCATTAGCATCAACAACGCTCTGATGATAACGGCCAACACCCTATGGGTCGCTTTTTACGCGGCTATGGTTTACCTGATCATTCATTATCGTCATTTTTCTCGCCAGACTTCGGTGACTGAACCGGTCGACGAGGAAGCGTAAGCCTATTGCAAATTGTAGCAATTTATGCTACAATTTATGCATAAACAGATATCGACAGGGTAGTGTCAGGTATCTATAATGAAACATATATGGCGAAAAGAAAAAAACGCACCAGTCGAAAGAAAATAGACAAAGCCCCAAAGCATATACTGCCGGAGGGTTTCTGGCCGCAAGTCGGTGCAGTCGTTCTAGTTGTTTTGGCGCTACTGTTGGCACTGGGCATGTTTGGTTCGGGCGGAGCATTCCCGCAGACAACTTATGACGTCGGACAAACCATCTTTGGTATGGCAGTTTTCATACTGCCGCTACTTTTCATTTATCGAGCAGTCCAGATATTTAAAGCAGAACACAACAAAATTCCAGCCGTAGTGACCGGCGCAACGATCTTTTTCGTTATAGTTGCCAGCGGATTTGTGCAGTTGATGCAAAATGATCCAGCTGCGTTTGCGCGCGACCATAGCGATGGTGGCGTGGTTGGCTGGGCTTATGCGCAGGGGATGCTAATGTTCCTCGATGCCGGTATAGGTGCCTTAGTTAGTGCTATCATCCTGCTCATAACTAGTTTATTTGTACTCAGTGTATCGCCGCGTGCAGTCGTTGACTGGTTTATCAGCTTGTTCAAGCGCGAACAGGATGACAGCCTAAAGGCTAACGCAGCCATAGCCGAGAAAGCATCAGCCACACCTAGCAAAGCTATCGGTGAGTTCAAACTAAACCAAGGTGTACCAACTGTTGGTGACGAAGACGGTGGCAAAAAGAGTGGCAAACTCAGCAGTCTACGCGGCAGCGTAGTACAGGACAAGGCAGCCGAAGAACAAGCTGCTCTAACTAGTGCTAACGACCCGAACTGGCAAGCACCGGACGTTGAATTGCTCGAGAAAAAACAGAGTCCAGCCGATGCCGGTGACGTCAAACATAACGCCCAGATCATCAAAGATACTCTGGACGAGTTCGGCATCGACGTCGAAATGGAAGGCGCTAACATTGGCCCTAAAGTCACGCAGTACACCCTGAAACCGCCTAGTGGCGTCAAACTGACACGCATCACTCAACTAGAGACCAACATAGCTCTGAACCTAGCAGCCCAGGCGCTGCGTATCGAAGCACCTATTCCGGGCCAAAAAGCTGTCGGTATAGAGGTTCCGAACCGCAAAGCGGCTGACGTTCGTCTATACGGCATATTGACCGCACGGCAGTGGAAGGGCAACAGCGAACCGCTAGGCTTTGCCATAGGTAAAGATATCGCCGGTGAAGCGGTGGTTGGCGAACTGAACAAGATGCCGCACTTGCTGATAGCCGGTCAGACCGGTTCTGGTAAGTCTGTCATGATAAATACGCTGCTAACGAGCCTGCTGTATCGCAACAGCCCGAGTGACATGCGTCTAATACTGGTTGACCCAAAGCAGGTTGAAATGGCGCCGTACGAGGACATTCCTCATCTGTTGACACCTATTATCACCGAACCAGAAAAGACCATTTCGGCTCTGAAATGGTCAGTCAACGAGATGGAGCGTCGCTACAGCCTGCTAGCTGAACAAAAACTGCGTGATATAAAGACGTTCAACCAGAAAAACCCAGAAGAAACCATGCCATACATCGTTATCGTTATCGACGAGCTAGCCGACCTGATGATGGTTGCAGCCCGCGATGTTGAGGCGTTGATCGTCCGTCTGGCACAAAAAGCCCGTGCTGTCGGTATTCACCTGGTTCTAGCGACCCAGCGACCATCTGTTGATGTCATTACCGGTCTTATCAAGGCTAACGTGCCAGCTCGTATAGCCTTTACGGTAGCCTCGCAGGTTGACTCGCGTACCATTTTGGACCAGGTTGGCGCCGAGAAACTACTGGGCCAAGGTGACATGTTGATGCTGACGCCACAGATGAGCAAACCAAAGCGTATCCAGGGTGCCTGGGTAACCGACGACGAAGTTATAAAGATAACTGACCACCTGCGCATGCAGCGACCGCCGCAGTATGACGACGAGATCGTTGCACAGCCTGTACAGCTAAACGGCAAGGGTGGTATCGTAATGGACCACGACGCCGGCAGCGGTGACGACGACATGTACAAAGACGCTGTGCGCGTCGTGGTTGAGGCTAGAAAAGCCAGCACCAGCTTGCTACAGCGCAAGCTACGCATAGGCTACGGCCGCGCTGCTCGTATCATCGAGGAAATGGAAGAGCAGGGCATAGTTGGCGCTGCTAGTGGCTCAAAACCACGCGACGTGCTGATAACTAGCCTAGACGACTTGTTCGGTGCCGAAGACGAACCAGCGTAGGGGTATTGACTTATTAGCATAAGCATGATACAATCACGCTATGTCAGAGATCGAAAAAACACAAAACAACGTACTTACTCTAGAACCAGAAACGAAAACCGACCAGGAGACTCTTGATCGAAGCGAAAGCTTGAACGATGAAGAGATCAGGGAAATTGTAGAAAATTTCCTAGTATCACTCGATGACGAGCCAAATGACAAAGAAGCCGAACTGAGCTACGAGGAAATAGCAAACGTCTTTCTGGACGCTCATACTGACCGTGTTGAAGAACTTCAGCAAGAAAAACGGGGTCTCATACTAGAAATGTTCCTCGAAAAACCGGCTGAGGCGTTTCGTAGCGAATTTACACAATTGCAGCGATTATACAAAGGTCGCACAGAGACTAGGCCTGAAGACAGCCTAGGTTCCAAGAGTACTGAGTTTTGTACAGCAGACCACGAGAAAGAACGTGCAGACTACCTATTCAGACACTCAGTAAAGGGCGATCGTGAAAAATTTGAAGCCACCAAAGTTTATAACCTCTTTGGTACGCCCGATACTATAACTGTGTCACTGATGGACGATGAGTTCCATGTAATCAAGCAAGCTTACAAACGCGGCGAATACTACGACCTCGAACTCGAAGGCGAAGACCGTGAAAGCGTTCTAGCGCAGCTGTTTTATGACACCATAAAGGCGAGCGCACTGCAGATGGAACGTACTCCGGAAGAGCTCGAAGAGAACGATCATCTTGCAATGGGCTATCTAGCCACCGTCAGACGCAACGACTACATCCAATACTAAGAGCATCAGGCTTTACGTTCGGTCACTTTTCTGGTACAATTACCCCTGTTAACAATTTAACCTGCGACGAAAAGTCGCCCTCTAAACACTAGAGGACCGTAGGAGGTCTATATGCGAGAGTACGAACTAACCGTACTGATCCACCCTGATCTCGAGGCTGACATCGAGACGCCGCTGACTGTTGTACGTGACATAGTTACGTCAAACGGCGGTAAAATCGTCAGTGAAGACAACTGGGGCAAGAAAAAGCTTGCTTACCGTATTGCTAAAGAAGACTTTGCAGTCTACGTCTACATGGAAGTAGAACTGCCAGGTACTGCACTAGCAAAGGTAGACCAGACGCTGAACATCACCGAAGGCGTGCTACGACACCTAGTCGTTAGTGTCGACCCAAAGGTTAAGGCTTTGCAGGCTGAAGCAGCCAGCAAACCTGCTGAAGAAGCTAAAGAAGAAGAGTAAAGAGAGTAGAAGAGGGGTATATGGCGCAAGGATTTAACAAAGTTATCCTTATGGGTAACCTCACAAGGGATCCAGAGTCACGCACTACGCCATCCGGCCAGAGTGTGACAAACTTTAGCCTGGCAGTTAACCGCACCTGGAAAGGTGCTGACGGCCAGCAAAACGAAGCAGTGAGCTACATCGACTGCGTAGCTTGGGGCAAGCCTGGCGAGATTATCGCTCAGTACATGCAAAAAGGCCGTGCACTTCTCGTCAGCGGACGTCTAGACCAGCGTAGCTGGGAAGACAAAGAATCTGGCGGCAAGCGCAGCAAGATCGAAGTCATCGTCGAAGACTTTAACTTCGTCGGCGGTGGTGACGGTGGCAATAGCAGCAGCGGCAACAGCGGCGGTAGTGGTAACACAGCTTCAAAACCAGCAACTAACAACTCTCCAGAGATCGACGACACACCGATCGACCTCAGCGAGATTCCATTTTAAGGAGAATTAAATTGGCACGTCGTTTTAAGAAAGACATTCCAGCGTTTTTTGACTACAAAGATGTCAAAACTCTGCTACGTTTCGTTAACATGTACGGACAGATCGAACCAGCAACAAAAACTGGTCTGAACAGTCGTCAGCAGCGCCAACTGGCAGTCGCTATCAAGCGCGCACGCCACCTGGCACTTATGCCTTTCGTCGCCCAGGGCTAGTCTTTAGGGCGCTCCGCAGCGTATATCTGTGTTATCGATTGCGATTCTCACGAGCAGTATGTTATACAGCTCGCTGCGAGTCTCATCGCTGCCTTGATCTACGCTGCATAGCATCCCTAAACAATCACAGGATTTAAGCAGGAGAAAACAGGAAAATGTACCAACCAACCGACCTGAAAAAAGGCACCGTTATACAGATAGACGGCCAGCCGTTTCGTGTAACCGACTACGCCCAAAAAGTCATGGGCCGCGGTGGTAGTATCGTTAACGTAAAGCTGAAAAACCTAGTGACTGGTGCGGTTATACCGAAAACCTACAAAGGTGCAGACAAGATCGAGCCGGCCGAAGTGAGTAACAAAAAGGTTCAGTACTTGTACGCTGATGGTGACGATTTTCACTTCATGGACCCTAGTACATTCGAGCAATTCCAGCTACCAGTTGCCGACATGAACGACGCAGGTGATTACCTGAAAGAGGGTGACGAGGTTAACCTACAGTTCTTTGGTGAGCGCGTTATAAACGTCGAGCTACCGAAGAACCTCTACTTGGAAGTTACATACGCAGAAGACGTCGTCAAAGGTGACACAACTAGCAGCGTTCTAAAAGACGCGACACTGGAAACCGGTAAAGTTGTTAAAGTTCCGGCGTTTATAAAAGTCGGTGACATTATATCTGTAGATACTGCTACTGGCGAATACCGCGAACGTAAAAAATAGGAGAACTACATGGCTGAAAAGCTAACAATAGTTGGCTCACTGGAACCGGAAAGGCTCTATGAAAAAGGCGACAAGTTCGAAGGTGAGTGGCCTTTGCATGTTACGCTGATGCCTTGGTTTTCGCTAAATGGTAGTCAGCCAGCTTTCGAGCACGCAACTGGTCAGGCTGTCCAACGCTTTGGAGTACAAGAAATAGTTGGCGGTAAAGAGGCACTATTTGGTGAAGACAGAGTTCGTTTACTAGGGAGAGTAGCTAATTTGGCGGGCATACACTACTTGATAATGGCTAATTTAGCTCGACAAGACGGTAACTTCGAGACTGATGATGATTTGCGTCACGTTGGCGATGATTATGTGCCTTATGTCAAAGGTTTAGACAAGAGCGAAACGGCTAGTTTTGATCGCCTACAGCTAGTGAAACGTGTCATGGACAGAGAGGGTAAGGACACTGGAGTTAGAACAGTTATCAACAGTTTCCCACTACTGGGGAAAAAGCGTGGATAAATCTCGCCTAGATGCTGAGATGCTGCGCCGAGGAATGGTGCGAACGCGTTCCGAAGCTGAGAACTGGATTCGCTTAGGAAAAGTAAACGTAAATGGCCAGGTGATCACAAAACCTGGTCATTTTGTGCGTGCTGATACAAAACTAGAACTAAAAGCTAAAGAGCGCTTTGTTAGCCGAGCAGGCCTAAAACTGGCGTCGGTAGCAGCAAAGCTAGGTGTAGATTTTAAAGAAACCGTAGTACTAGACGTTGGAAGCAGTACCGGTGGGTTTACCGATTACGCGCTGCAACACGGCGCTAAAAAAGTCTTTGCTGTCGACGTTGGAACCGACCAGCTACACCAGTCACTACTGAGCGATGACCGCATAGAGCTGCATGAAAAGACCGACATACGTGACTTTGAACCCGACCAGACACCAGATATCGTCGTTATGGATGTTAGCTTCATTAGCTTGCGCGAGATACTGCCGCACATCGCCAAACTGTCATCTGGCAGCACAAAGATTGTTGCCATGGTAAAACCTCAGTTCGAAGCAGGAAAACATCAGGTGAACAAGGGAATTATCAAAAACGACGCCGTAAGACGCCAGATATTGAAAGACTTTGAGGTCTGGACCAAGGGCTATTTTGTTATTGTCGAC
>CBRAFJ010000046.1:0-7113 GCA_967755195.1 uncultured bacterium
AGAAACTGTCGGTGCATCTGGAGCACCCTGTTCTGAAATACTTTTATAGACATACGGCGAAACAAAATACCCCACCACTGCTAGCACTAAGACAATTGCTCCGATGATTATAATTTTGCGCCGTTTGGTAATCATATATATATTTTACACCCATACCTAAATACTCAACCCTCATCGACTCAAGCTCTGGCAGAGTACACATCGCATTGTTGCGTATAAATAAGTCCGTGCAGTTAGGACGAATTTAGTCCATACTATATTTAACGGCTTACAATTTTACGCACATCACTCCACCCTGTCTGCTCGACTTACTCTGATAACTTACTGTTTCAAGATATGAAATATGCCCGGATAAGCGCCGCTATTCCATAATAATTTAATGACTTTTTAATAATCAAACCGTTATTATTAAACTTGAACGTTACTGTAGAGATGGGAGAATATAACAACAATGAAAGTATTGCTGATCGAGGATAATCTTCGCTTGAGCGAACGAATGAAGCATTATCTGGGCAACAGCTTCGTTGTTGAAACCGCAAGCACAGGAAAAGCGGGTAAAGCACAGGCGCTCGCAGACAACTTCGCTGTCATCTTACTCGACCTCAACCTACCTGACATACACGGCAGCGACGTGTGCAAGGAACTACGTAAAGCAGGTGTCGAAACACCTATTCTAGTTCTCTCGGGAATCGAAGACATCGACAGCCGTATCTCACTACTTAACTACGGCGCCGACGACTACCTAGTGAAGCCCTTTAACCCTAGAGAGCTTATCGCGCACATACACGCACTTGTTCGCCGCCAAAGCAATGGCTACAGTCAGCACGTCCTTACCGTCAAAGACCTCGTTATCGATGTCAACCGTCGGTACGTCGAGCGCGCTGGACAACCTATCACGCTGCGCCGCAAAGAGTTTTACATACTAGAATGTCTGGTTACTAACAAGGGGCGCGCCGTGAGTCGAGAGGCGATCCTGAACCATGCCTGGGATGACGACAAAGGTGGTTGGCACAATACCGTTGATGTTCATATAAAACACCTGCGAGACAAGATAGATGCGCCGTTTGATACGCCTCTCATAAAAACAGTGTATGGGGTTGGGTATATGGTCGATAACTTTACATAAACTAATACAAGGAGAAGGCACAAAATGACAGAAGCAATTCACATGCTACTGACAGATGCCGACGCTCGCAGCGCTGAAGCAGTAGAGACGACTCTACAAGAAAACTTCAGCGTTACCGCATTCTGGTTCGACTAGCGAGCCATGAGAAAAACTAGCCCTATATCGCAATAGAAACGAACGAAAATCACTGAAATGACCCATTCCATTCTCCACTCTGCTCGCAACAGGCGCGCTTTGCTATCATCTCATGGCATGTCGTATCCATCGAACGAATATAGGGCTATTTTTCAAAGTGTACTCATTGGCTCATTTACCCTTATAGCCATCATCACGACGCTGCTTTTCATCAGTTACTTTGCACTCGGCAACACCTACGTTGCACCCCGCGTCATACCGTGTGTGCTCGGGTTGATCTACCTCGCAGCTACATACGCAGTCTGGCAGCACAGAAGACCGCGCGTGGCATCTCACATGCTTATCGGCTTCTATCTTTTTATCGCTACTATGGTGCAGTTTGCTGGTGGTATCAGCTTGCCGTTCGGGTTACTCGTTTTTGCTATTTGTATCGTGCTGTCTGGAATTTTACTAGGCGGCACAGCGCCACTCTTCACTGCGACACTTTCGTCGATAATTATTTTTCTTATTCAGACAATGACTGGTCTGTTCAGCATTCATATTTTTGACACCCAGCAAGTATCCTCAAGCTTCGGCGATGCAATAGCATACAGTACACTATTCGCGATCCTAGGACTTATATCTTGGCTTTTTGGTCGTAGAACCAGGAGCTTATTCCTGAAACAAAAAATAGCTGAAGACGCATTGGTTGAAGAAAAGAAACTTCTCGAAACCAGGGTAAAGGAACGTACCGAACAACTGCGCAAAGCTCAGCTAGATGAGATAGAACAGCTATACCAGTTCGCCGAGATAGGCCAGCTCAGCACCGCCCTGCTCCATGACTTGGCAAATCATCTGTCCGTACTCAACTTTGACCTAGCCGACCTGAAAAAGACTCAGCACAGTGATACTGTCGTGCGTGCCGAAGAAAGCATCACACATTTGGAACAGGCTGTGAACCAAGTACGTAGGCAACTAAAAGGAAAAAATGTCGCTAGTCTTTTCGACGTCGTAGAGTATATAACATCCAGCACACAGCTCATTACACCAAAGGCTGCTGCTGCCAATGTCACACTGAGGATCGAGACTCCTAGCGTGCCAGTCATGTTACATGGGGACCCACTTCGTCTGAGCCATATAGTAAGTATTCTCGTCCAGAACGCAATAGATTCATACGACCAGTCACCAACAAAAGATGAGCGCGTCGTCCTGGTGCTTATCGAACAAACTATGGCTAACGTGACAATTCGTGTACGCGACCATGGCTCAGGCATACCAAAAGGCTATCGCAAACAGCTGTTTGCCCCTCTACGCAGCACCAAAAAAGAAGGGCTCGGTATTGGTCTATTTATTGCCAAGAAGATCACGGAAACACACTTCAAAGGCAAACTCGCCCTCGCAGATACAAAAAAATATACTGAGTTCGTCGTCACACTACCGAAAGTATCACGATGACAAAGACCACCCTCACCATACAATGGGCGCAAACCGCGCCACTTGATGAGGTATGTCGCCAGTCTGCTGATATTTATGCGACAAAAAAAGCATCGCTAAACGGTGGCATTCTGGCTATTATAGCCAAGCGCCTCATGGGTGTCGAAGTACGACCAGGAGGGCCCTATGCCCCGAACGGCACACCAGACCTCACTACCAACCTGGCAGTAGGTTATCTGTTTGTAGTTCTAGGCAAGCCGCTGCCAAAAGTATCACGTTTCATAAAAGCTAAGCGACATACAGCATCCCAACAAGAAAAAAAGTTATTGCAGCAATACGATGAACTTTTAGCGCAACTACGTAAACAAGCTGCTGAGGACAAAGCCTCAAACGATACGCTTTACGAGTCGGCCAAAGCAACGCTCCGCAAACTCACAGAACCTCTCAGAAGCAGCGGTCTAGCTTTCCTAGAACGTGTACGCCGAGCAGATACAACACACGAGATTGGTCGTATTGCGACATTTTTTGAGCGCTCATTGATCCAACCCAACGCACGCGCGCCCATCGAGAAGCTCGGCGAAGCAAATATTCATTGCTGGATCTCATATATGCTGTACGACCATCTTATCGACGACGAAGCTGATCTAGATCAACTGCCTATCGCCAACGTCACAATGCGTCTCGCGCTTGACTCGTATCGGTCACTTTTCCCTGCTAACCACCCATTCCAAAACGTGCTTGCAGAAACCTTCAACAACATGGACTTTGCCAATGCATGGGAGCTAAAACATACTCGCATGACGGTGGATAAGGACACCATAACTATTACTCCCCTACCTGACTATGGAACATTTACTGTTCTCGCTAAACGGTCTTTTGGTCACGCTCTCGGACCAATCGCTCTCGCGCATTTTCATGGTTTTACCACCCAGCAGCAGCGCTTACTCGAAAAGGGATTCCGTCATTATTTGATAGCCAGACAACTAAACGACGATCTGCATGACTGGCAAGAAGATTTGCGCAGTGGCCACATCAGTGCAGTAGTTACACACATGCTAAATAGTGACGACATACATCCTGGTGTACACCAGCTCGATGAACTTGTTGCTCGACTGCGTGTAAATTTCTGGAACAGGTCTATGGAAGAAATGAACGCCATTGTTCATCGCCATGTTAACTTGTCGCTAAAGTATTTGTCGCAAAGCGGAGTACTCGAAGAAAACAGTGAGATTACACACCTAGTTGCGCGACAACGACAAGTAGCACTACAGTCGTCAAGACTCCACGAGCAGTACAAAGACTTTGCTGCAACCTACAAAGAGACTCCCTAGAACGAAAAATGCACTGACAAGCTATCTGTATAAACGCTTTAGCGAAAACGGCTCAATATCTAAAGAAGTTTTTCCAGTCAGGCTCAGCTCAGCCAATATCTGCCCGATGGCGGCTGAGTGCTTAAAGCCACCACCCGAACATGGCGAGGCCACGATTATTTGCGGGTAACCCGGCAAGCTATCGATAACAAAATTCGCATCATCAGTAAACGTCAGCATACAGACCGAGGCCTTCAGGCAATGGTCACTAACATCAGTAAAACGCTTGGCGATACATTTTTGATAGATGTCTCGTATTTCGTCCTGGCTGACAACTCGGTCGATCGCGTCGGGGTCGGTCAACGCGCTCAGGTTATCCATACTCATTTTTACGCCGTCCGTCATTCCATCTATCACTGGTGTACCGTAGCAGGTCTCGGCGCCGCGCTGCCATATAAACATCGGGAAAGCCTGCGGCGTAAATGATGACTTGGCAGCATCAACATCCCACCAACAGGTCACCTGGCGATGAACTTTAAACATATTTTTGTACGTGTCATCGAGCAGGCTGGCGATCCAAGGGCCGGGTGACATGATGACTTTATCTGCTGTGTATGTACCCTTATTAGTAACAACTATCGCGCCCTCACCGTCCGGCAGCACATTTTCGACCCGCTCGCCAGTATGTACGGTCGCACCGCGTTTTTTGGCCAAATCTAGTTGCGTTTTTAGACAAGCGTCCACCATCAGATATCCAGCGTCGGGCTCGTAATACGCGGTCTCGGTACCAGTTAGCGTGAACTGCGGAAATCGACTGCTTATATCGTCAGCGGTCAACACCTCGTGTTTGATGTCATATTTGCGAGCCATATCGATGGTTTGGTTAAAGAAATCTGTCTTGCCGTGAAAACTAACCTCTTCACGCGTTGGCTCGTGAATTATCAGGACACCGTTTCGCACCACCAGCCGAGCTCCCGTCTCCGCTTCTAGTTCCGTCCATATCTCGTTAGCTCGCATCGCTAGCTGGGTGTAGACATCACCCTCACCATTCGCCGTTCGGGTTAGACGGGTTTCACCAAGGCTAGAGCCAAAGCTATGAGGTGGATCAAACTGGTCAATACCTAGAACATTGCCAGTCTGCTTTGACAACTGGTATAGCGCCGCGCTGCCCATAGCGCCCAGACCAACAACAATAACGTCGTAATGTTTCATTGCATTACTGTAACAGATTTTTACGGAGCTAGAGATAGGGCTGGGGATGAGGGATTCGCTTCCCTCGATCAATCCTAGAGCGTGCCGGGGTCTGCAGACTTGCAGACCCGTTCGAATCCCTCTCGAACAAAACCAAATAAAATACCCCCTGCAGCCGCAGAGGGTATTTTATTTGGCTGGGGATGAGGGATTCGAACCCCCGATCACGGGACCAGAACCCGGTGCCTTACCACTTGGCCAATCCCCAACGTTCAAGCGTACGTTCCTGTCTCGTTTTAGCCATTCGCCAAAAGCTTCGACCTAGAACTACGCTTCTCCTTTCAAAACCTCAAAATCAAAGATTTTAATGTTTTGGCTTAGCTGCAGAAAATACAGCCGAACAGATGTGATTGTACTAGAAACTGGCTATTTTTTCAACAGGTCGCGTACGCGCAGGTTGTTATAACCCATGATGTACAGTGTGTAGTAGCTAACGCCAACCCAGAGAGCATTTAGAGCCAGCACCCACAGGGTCGCCGGCACATCTACAAAACTACCTAGCTGGCCAGTAGTTTTGACCAAGCCCAACGTCCATACACCTATCAGCAACCACCACAGCGGCGCCAAAACCAACAGCGCGCCACTGAGCAGATGTGCTAGCGGGCTTAGTTTCATACGCAGAGCAAATGGAATAGCAAATACCTCACTGAGTATTATGCCAACACCGAAAAACGCCGCCGCCGTGCTACCACCAGGCAAAAAACCATCCAGGATCGGCAAAAACGTATCTATACGGAACAAGTGCACCACAGCCATGAAAGCCAGCAGTAGTGCCAACCCGCGGCCAAACCAAACACCATATGGTTTAACTAGCTTTGGTGGTTTAACGGATTTCGGCAGTACTATCATAACTGTTCCGAGTATATCGCTTTTGTTTAAAAAACCATAGTGCCGACTGTCGGTGCTATCAGTACGGTTGTCACCTACCAAATAGACCCGCGCACCATCTATCTTTTCGATCCGCTTTATCACTTCTCTCTCACCTTTTCGCGCAACGACAATCCTGCCTGCACGTACTGGTTCGTGCCAGCCAACAACAACGTCACCGGCTTTTAAGGCCGGCGACATGCTGTTGCCACGAACGCGACGTACGAACATTTATTTCTGCTTGCTGTCAGAGAACAGATGCGCTATATCGTGCACCATTTCGTTCAGTTTTTCGCATTCGTCCATGCTGACGGTTTGTTTAACGACACTTGCCTGTTTGACGGTTTTCCAAATACGGTCATGTAGGTCTGGGAACTTTTCTAGGTGCTCTGGTTTGAAATAGTCGCTCCACAATATGTACAGCTGGTGCTTTACTTCTTCGGCGTGCTTTTCTTTGTTCATGACGCTACGAACGAAGCCGTTGTACTTCTCAACGCTGTCTAGCTCGCCCAAACCCTCGATCTTTTGCACCATACGACGACAAGTCTCAGCCGAATGCGTCATAGTATCGGTTTCATAAATCCCACATGGAATATCACAATGCGCGTCAACTTCTTTGATAAATTTCATAAACCCTCCTTGCTTCTTTGTCTTATTATACCTCGGCCGTGTAGCTCTGTGATTACTGCAACTCAGGAAAGAGCAGCCGGCCTGAGCGGATTTACTCCGCTCGTCCGCGCGATGAGAGAACCTGGGTTCTCTCATTAAGGGAGTGCTCCGCACGACCGCCAAAACCGTTAATGCCCAGGCAGAGGCCTGGGCATAAGAGAGATTGTGGTGGAGACAAACAGCGTTTTCGAAAATATAAAATATCTTCTACCGAACTTTTTTTGGTTTAGTTGAATTGTTTTTGTTTTTTCGCTAACGCTTACAAAGAACTTTACTAGGGTTGCGACTAAAGCGCAAGCCTTTTCGACACTTTTATGTAAAAATACAACAACTTTTCAGAAT
>CBRAFJ010000047.1:0-6803 GCA_967755195.1 uncultured bacterium
AAAACCAGTCACAACACGGTACATACGCTGTACCAGTTCGCGGTGATGTACTAGTTTTTCGTTGTCTTCATAAATGCCCCAGAGGCGCTTCATCCATAACGGCCCTTCTATTAGCATCAGGAACGTCAGGACCAGTACGAACAACAAGTTCGCTAGTCCGTCTACAAACGAGCCAACGCCGCTAACCAGGATATTGCCGAGGTTAGCTGCTACTGACGAAGCTTGGCTTTTTGCACCCTCGACGGCTTCATCTACAGCGCTCTCCAGGCTGTAGTCATGTATAAAATCATCAAATATATAACGCTGATCGTCGACCTGATCTATCAGGCTCGGAACACTGTTAGCAAACTTGGCACTTTGTTCAATAACTGGCGGTACTATCAGTACCAGAAAACTACCCAGCAATGCCACTACGACTAGGTAGGCTATGGCGGTTGCACCGACCCGGCTGTTACCAGGTAAGCGCTTGGCAAGTTTTGAAACCGGTGGGTTTAGCGCCAAGGCCAAAAACAATGACACGCCTAGCAACATCAGTGCACTGCGTGTTTTATAGATAGCTAGTAGTAACAGACCAAAACCCAGCACAACTAGCACCAGGCGGATAAATACCTTTGTCTCGATGTCAACTTTCACCTTCATATAGCACCAGTATAATACATTGGCCTACGAAAAGCGGAACAGCTTGTACCAGACCCAGATACCGAAGATACCACCAACGGTTGAGAGTAGTACGGAAATGAAAATATCATCGGAACCCCACAGCAAGGGAATTAGTCCGCCGATAGTGCCACCGACACCTATGCAGACCCACATCATGAACTTGTCCACGAACTACATGTCCGTCGAGACACCGAGCATCGCAAACATCACGATACACGTCACTGCGATAACAACGACCAAAAACAGTACGCGGTAAGGTCGGAATTCAGAGATTTTTTTCGAAATACGAGTTGATTTCTTCGCCGTCTTTTTCATGGCGTCAGTATATCACAAGCGTGATACTATATGGTTATGTCTATATATGATGAGCTACAGAGTATTTTTCGTGGTGAGCTCGACACCTCAGAGGGAACGCTCGAAACATTTTCACACGATGCCAGTCTGTTTGAACTAAAACCAGCCGTAGTCGCCCGCCCGAAAGACTCTAGTGACATCTCATCACTCGTTTCATGGGTGGTCAAAAACAAAGACAAGCACCCAGAGCTGTCTATAACACCACGTTCAGCCGGCACCGACATGAGCGGAGGCGCCATCGGCCAGTCGATCGTGCTCGATATGTTGCCGCACTTTAACCAAGTTACTTCTCTAAAACCAACCTCGGCTAGAGTCCAACCTGGTGTTTACTACCGTGACTTCGACAAGAAAACTATCGACCTTGGCGTTATGCTGCCCAGCTACCCAGCTAGTCGTGACCTATGCACCCTCGGCGGCATGGTCAACAACAACTCTGGCGGCGAAAAGTCACTACAGTATGGCAAGACTGACAGTTTCGTCCGTGAGCTAACCGTTATATTGTCGGACGGCAAAGAATATGTCGTGAAGCCTTTAGAAAAAGATGAGTTGATGCGCAAGATAGCCCAGAACGATTTCGAGGGAAATCTGTACAAAAAGACTTTCGAACTGCTCGAAAAACACTATGACGAGATCCAGGCTGCAAAGCCAAATGTTACCAAGGACTCGACCGGATACCACCTGTGGAATGTCTGGAATCGTGAAACCGGTATATTTGACCTGACAAAACTATTTGTCGGCGCCCAGGGAACACTAGGTATCGTGACGGATGCAAAAGTTAAACTAGTTGAGCGTCCGGAGCATTCTGGAGTGCTAGTTGGTTATCTGAAAAATATCGACCAGCTGGGCGACATCATCACAACTGTCCTGAAACACAACCCGGCGACATTCGAGAGTTTCGACGATAACACTCTCTGGCTGAGTTTCAAATTTTTCCCTAGCTTTATGAAAAAACTAGGTTTCTGGCGCTGGGCTCGGCTGGCCATGCAGCTAATCCCCGACGGCCTAATGTTAGTAAAAGGCGTGCCACAGTTAATCTTGATGGTAGAGTTCACCGGTACTTCGGTTGACGAAGTAGAACAAAAGATCGACGCCATGAAGCGTGACCTAGGTGATTTTCCGTTTACTTACCTGGAAAAAGACGAAACCGAGGACAAAGCCCAGAAATTCTGGATCATGCGCCGCGAGAGCTTTGCGTTACTCCGAAGCAAGGTCAAGGACAAGCACACTGCGCCATTTATCGACGACTTCGTAGTGCCTCCGGCCAACCTCAGCGAGTTCCTACCTAAACTGCGCGTCATCATAAAGAAATACAAACTGCTAGCAACCATTGCTGGTCATATGGGTGACGGCAATTTCCATGTCATACCGCTGATGAAAATAGAAGAGCCGAGCGAGCGCGCCAAACTACAACCAGCTATGAAAGAAGTCAACGAACTTGTCCTGCGATACGGCGGCTCTATTTCCGGTGAGCACAATGACGGTTTGGTGCGTGGACCGTGGCTAGAGCGCATGTATGGCCCAAGTGTTTTTGGGCACATGAAAGCTATCAAAAAACTTTACGATCCACAAAATATATTTAATCCGCACAAAAAGACCGACGCTGACTGGGACTTCAGTTTCTCTCATATTCGAAAAAGTTTTTAGAAATCAGCCTGAAAATTCGATCTATATCAAACACTCAGGTTAATGCCCCGGATAACGCCCGGGGCGAGCGTTTCGTGTTGTACGTCACGAAAAAACGTTTTGTGTGAGCCTAGGCAAAGCCTAAACCCTTACGGCTTGATACCGAGAGCAGCGAGGAAGGGGATCGGATCGACCGAGCCTTCTTTGTTGCCGCTGGTGCAAGTCATATCGGTACAGATCGTCAGGTGAAGATGCTCACCGAACGAGTTGCCCGTGTTACCAACATTTCCGACCACCTGACCAGTTGTAACCTTGCCACCCACCGAGATGCCCGACGCGTAACGCGACAGGTGGGCGTAAAGGTATTTGTAGGTCTGGCCCTTTTGCTTCGACACCGGCACGCCCGTGTCGACGATGAGGTAGTTACCCCAAGCGCCGGCATAACCCGAGCGCACGATGGTACCGCTATGCATTGCCCTCAGCGGCGGCGTTCCTCCACTGGTACCAAAGTCGGTTCCGTTGTGGAAGTCGTCACCACCTAGACGCCGCGGTCCGTACGAGTTGGTGTTGAAGTGATATGATCCCTTTTTGATTGGGAAGATCCACGACCCATCAGTCTCGGCACTGACGTTCACGATGTCAGACACCGTGAGCCGAAGCAGTCCAACCAACCTACCGCTCGTAAACGGGTTTAGTTGGTTGGTAGCACCTACACGCGTCGCCGAAATGACGTAGCCGTCGGGGGCCTTTTTTACGCTGCCGCTGCCTGGGATAGCAACATCAGCATAAATCGCATCGTGGTCCGAAAGAGTGCCCGTGATCTTGCCGAAGCCAGACACACGAACCTCTGAACTGACGTAAATGTGATCCACCGATCCGCTACCACGAACACGTCGCGGACACGGACCAGCAAGGCCATCCAGAACGTCACGTGCGTTCCTCATCAAACCGCCGGTAGTTAGCTGGCAGTAGGTGAGGGTAGCTCGCTTGTTCTGGTAGGTCGTGTTGGCACCATTGCTGACACCAAATCCAGAGTTAAAGTCGCCGGTAAAAATCACCGGCAGACCAGTTCTCCGAAGCTCTTCGATTTTCGCGACATAGGCCCGGCCGGCCAGGTAACGCTCGTAAGCGTAACGAGGGTAGGCAGGGCTGTGTGTGTTGAGAACGAAGAACTCCTGACCAGATGCCCGGTCGCGGAGTCGCAGAACCGGCGCATGCGCCGGCTGCAACGGGTCATCGCGACCCATCCTCTGGAAAGTGATCTCGTCGGTTGCCACCAGTTCGAACCGCTTGCTGTTGTAGACGATCGCGCGGGCATTGAGGCCGTTGCGATAGAACCTGTTCAGGTCAGCGGCTTTCGGATAGATAGCAAACGTGTCGCCAAGGAAACTCTTTGACGCCAACGCGCGGAAAAGTGACTCCCGCTCGCTTTCTTGGAACCCGACGATGTCGAGCTGTTTGTCACGGAGAAGCTGTTTCGCCTTCGCGACACGCCTTTGCCAGCCGCCGCCAGTGTGGATGTTATAGGAGGCGACACGGAAATCCGTGCCACCACCCGTTGCACCGTTACCGACGAACATACTGACTCGCTTTGCATCCTGTTTGCTCGAAGCTCCCAGGGCGCTTGACGAAAAGACGAGGTCACCGCGCTGTGGCTCCACTTTACCCGAACGAATGTCGCTCGCCGGGATCCATTTTGCCACCACGCCACTTTTGCCACTACCAGCAAATCCGGACAGTTTGTCGAGACTAGAGGGCAGGGTTATGCCCGCCTGACCAAACGCCTCCGAAATGAGTGAAGAGCCCGTGTAGGGCGACTCCTCCCAGTCGTAGGGCTTGCCCTGGTACGACAATGCAGCCTGCACGGCCCGCTCGATAGGATCCTGGTCTGGGCAATCGAGGCTCACGGACACAGCAGTAGAAACCGTAGCACCACCACCCAAGAGGGCTTTGGTGATAGCTTCGGCCTCATGCATCTGCTCTGCGTAACGGTCAGGGAAACCTGATCGCTGTACAGCCTGTGCGGCATTTCCCTTCGGCATTGTCTGCCAACCAGTAACACCGAGCAGAACGTCCAAGAACTTGTTTGTCGCGTATGTGACGTTCGTAACCTGTTCAGGCGTCCCCCAGCCTTGGCTTGGCCGCTGCTGGAAAACACCCAAACTGTCCCGGTCGCCATAACGCACGTTTTGCAGCCTCGACTCTACGATACCGGTCGAGATCGCGATTTCAGTGACACGACGCTGCAGGGCACCCGGGAAATCACCCGGACGTCCAGCAACAATCTTGCCGATCTTTGTCGCGATTTTCAGTTGGGACTGTGTGATCTTGGCGCCGCTAACCGTCAGCGAACCCGAGTCAGAGAGTGAGGTGTTTACAACCGCACCACCTTCTACAGATTCCGTACAGCTGTTTTTCAGCGTCTCGTTGTAGAGCATGCCAAAACCTACGAGGACAGCACAGGTCGCAGTAACAATGACTGCCAACGCGACCAAAGCTATGAGAACCTTCCTCACAGTCTTCACCCCCTAACAAGGTTGCAAGTGGAGTTGTTACGAGTAGCTTTCTTCGATTCCTTCAACTTTCCAGTTGTCGGACTCGTAGACCAGATAGGTCGTGACCGGAAAACTGTAGACTTCGGGCTTGGCGCCTTTCGAACGCACAACGGCATACCGAACGGTTATCTCCTGCTCGAGGTTGTCCTCGTGCGGGTGACCGAGCTCGATAGTTACATCCTTCACCTTGGCGTTGCCACCACCGCGCGCTAACGCATCATCTTGCGGCGTGTCGAGCCGTGGTGTATACGTTTCCAAGAACTCCTCTGTCACATACGGCCGTAGCCGCTCGACGTAGTGCTCCTGACGATCATCACCGCTACGTTTCAGTAGCTCCGTGTCCCGCGCGTAGTACGCAGTTAGGAATTCGGTGACAACCCGTGTGGCAGATTGCTTCTTCTCGGCGAGTTCCGGTGGATCACTCTGGGCGACACCAGGAGAAGGTGCCGCCGACTGACTTGCAGCCGGAGGCGAAACCTTCTTTTTCGTATCGCCATCATCACCTTGCATTGCCCCAACGACCCAAATGATGGCCAGACAGAAAGCAAGCAAGAGTCCGAAAACGAGTTTCCTCATCCTGCTCACCCCCTCATGAGGTTTTGCTTGGTTGCGATGTCGGTGTCAGAGACCCGCTTGTAGAGATCCGTGAGCTGGTAGTCGAAGATGAACGGCGGAAGCGCCCCGATCTTTGCCAGGAACTGACCCGGGCGCAGATAGGGAATGCTCTTCGCCACTTCTTTACTCACCCCACAGTAATCCTGAATGTGCGGCAGGTCCTCGGTGTCGTGCTGCGAGATGAACCACGCACCAACGTCACGGAGCATGTTTTGGGCCAGTTTGCCTTGCGGTCCGGAGATCGCCAGGTAGTCACTGACGTGCTGAGACACCATGATCAGAAGCGCACCAGTACCGCGAAGCTTCTTGGTGCGACTTCTCATCGACAGCGCATAGGACATCGAATCCCACGACTCGTAGTTCTCGTCGTGGAGCTCGGCGTCACAGAAAAAGTTGCTGTCGCCGTAGCGGATAGCTGCGGTCTTGACCCGCCAGATGAACGACTGAACCGGCGCAATAGCGTCGTGGTCGAGCATCGTGTAGTCGAACGAGACGATCTTGCGGGACATGGCCTCAGCCAAAGACCCGCGCCCACCGAGCACCTCGCCAGTCTTACCGTTGATCAGGTTCGACAAGCGGAAGTACAGGGTGCGGCATATCGCGTTCAGGTCCTCCTGTGAGATGCGTGGCATCACATCGTTACTGAGTGCGTTCAGCTTGTGAACGAGCTCAGTATAACCATCAACCGTCAGCGTCGCGAACAAGTCGTTCAGCTGAATGATGTGGCGGTTTCTCTGAGACAGGATTTCCTGGAGGCCAACACGAAGTACGTGCTCCCCGGGCAGGAGCCGACGAGGCCTGCCGAGCGCGGCCCGTCCGCGCTGTTCCGCGGCCCGCTTCGCCTCGTCACGCCGCTGCTGTGGATCGGCTACGCCGCAAGCTCGATGGCGTCTTACTTTTTCACCACCTGGGGCCCGCTCGTATTCGAGCGCATCGGCCTCAGTCGCGAAATGTCGGCCTATGGCACCTCGCTCAATTCATTTTGCGGCGCTGTCG
>CBRAFJ010000048.1:0-6678 GCA_967755195.1 uncultured bacterium
ATCAAACATGATTGCGTTATTTGCACAAATGTAGTATAATCTGCAAACATTATGATGTTAAAAAGACTATCAGCTACTCTTCGTCGTCTTTCCTTCGGTTTATTTGCACTGCTCAGTATCGTCATACTGACATTTGTTACGCCTGCTCAGGCGGCGCTCAATGCTCCAGTAAAGGCAAAGATAGCCATCAGTTTTGACGATGGCCGCGCTAGCACATACACCAAAGCCGCGCCAATCCTGCAAAAATACGGCCTCTCTGGTACCGCCTACATCACTACCGACTGTGTCGGCATGACAAAGACACCAAATACCTGCCACGCTGCGAACGACGTTTCATACATGAGCTGGACACAGGTAAGAGCTCTGCAAAACGCCTACCGCTGGGAGATCGGATCGCACAGTAAATCTCACCCATACATGGCCAGCACGAACGCCGAAGACGATCAGCCAAACATGTTAACTCCTCAGCAAGTGGTAGCCGAGCTGCGCGACAGCAAGGCGGCACTAGCCGCACAAGGCATCAACGCCACAGCCTATGCGTCGCCATACGGCGACTACAACCCATACGTTCTGCAAGAAGCCAGCAAATACTACAGCTCGCACCGTGGCTTTGCCGACCAGAACAACAACGTTTGGCCATACAACGACATGCTACTGCAAAACATGCAGGTACAGGACAGCGTGTCTACTGCAGATGTCAAAGCAAAGATCGACTACGCCATTACCAACAAAACCTGGCTGATACTGACACTGCACGACGTTGTCGACAGGCCGATAAGGAACCAGAACAAATACCAATGGGGTACACCCCAGTTCACCGAAATCGCTGCCTACGTAAAGGCAAAACAAGACGCCGGGCTCATCAGCGCAACGAATGCTTCTGGCGGACTGGCAACTGGCGCAAATAACTTGCTACCTGGTAGTGACTTTACTGCCGGTATAGCGGGCGGTTGGCGCACCGACCAGGCGAGCATCTTTTCGGCTAACGGCTCGGGCAATGGCTCATTCCCAGAGAGCACCCACTCGGTTAGTATTGCTGCCAACAACAATACTTTTAATGCACATCTGTTTTCGCCACGAATAGCTGTGAGCAATAGCAAAATGTATCTCTTCAAGTCCTATCTGAATGTGACGTCCGTTCGTACCGACGGTGAAATCGGCTACTACATAGATGAGTTTGACGCGGGTGGCAACTGGGTATCTGGCCAGTTCAAAGGCCGGGAAACATCTGTCTTTGCCGAAAGCTTTAACTTTACCTACGTCCCAACTTCCGCCCAAGTAAAGACAGCTAGTCTGCAAATCTACAGCGAGCGCAACAGCGGCGCTACAGGCTACATCGACTCACTACGTATGTTTGAAGTAGCTTCGGACACTACACAGGCCAACCTAGTGCCTGGTGGCGATTTTGCCAGCGGCATCGCAGGCGGCTGGACTACCAACAACCCAAGTGCCATCACGGCGCAGAACGGGGCAGTTGGTATAAATATGACGAGCGGTACATCGCATCTATTCTCACCTCGCGTAACCGTTGATGCTACCAAGAGCTACTACCTAGAAAATTACCTGAGCATCGTGGCCGAGAATAACAGCGAAGTCGGTTTTTACATCGACGAATATGACGCCAATGGCAACTGGATATCTGGTCAGTACAAGCTAACTGTTACGAGCACTGGCTCTAGCGACCGCGGCTTTGTATATACACCGAGCTCTTCGTCTGTAAAAGGTGCTTCTTTGCAGGTCATTTTCACAGCCGGCAATGGACTCCAAGCTAGCTTCGACGACAGTCGCTGGTACGCGCTGTAGACCCCTGAAATACCAAATATATGGTATAACTACAGTTACGCTTGACATTTTAAACAAAAACATGTATAATAGTTAAGGTAAAGGTAATAATAAGCCTTACAGTTTAAGGGAAGGAGTACGGCAATGTACGTAAAGAGTATTACCGCTCCGTTGCTTCCGAGCACCGGCGGTGACCAAGTACTGTTGATTGCAACTATTGTAACTACCGTTATCGGTCTTGCAATCGTGCTGTCAACCGTAGCCCGACTGGTGGCAAAGAAGGCCATAAAGCCTAACCTATCCACCACCTACGAGAACGAGCGGCTTCGGCCGCTCGCACTCGTGGAAAGACTCCAACCATGAAAACTCGTTTTCTTTTATCACTCGGCATCGCACTTCTGCTCATCGGCCTCGTGTCCCTAGCAGTCATCCTGTTGCCGCAATTACTAGCTCCATCACCGACCTCTGACGCCTCGGTCAATGCCAAGGCTCGTCCGGTCGCCGCAAGCGAACCCGTTGTGACTGGCAAACCAGTACACATCAGCTTTTCGCGCGTCGACGTTTCGGTCGCTGTTGCAGCTGGTCATTATGACGAAAACACGAATACTTGGACACTTGCGAGCGACAAAGCGTTTTACGCCGACAACGCAGAGCTTCCAAACAACAAATCAGGCAACACCTTTATCTACGGCCACAACCGCTGGCAGGTCTTTACCAGACTCCTTCAGGCGCAACCAGGAGACACTGCAACTATGACGACCGACAACGGCCACACCTTCTTCTACACACTGCGCGATATTGCCGACACCACGCCAGAAGATATCAGTTATGTAACCCGCGAATCAGAAAAACCCATCCTGACTGTCCAGACTTGTGTTGGCGTTAACTACGAAAAACGTCGTATGCTGACCTATGTCCTGACGGAGGTAAAATAATATGTTTGCAGCCGTATTGTTCTACGTCTTCATGTTCATCGGATTATTCAACCTAGCGCACATTGGTCTGTATTTGATCGGTGCTAACGCCTATGATGTACGCGAATACAAACGCCGCAAGCGAAAGAGTGAGCGTACCCGTCGGGCACCCACAGTCACTGTGTTGATACCAGCCCACAACGAAGAGATGGGTGTCATACGTACCATCGAGTCTGTCAAAAAGAGTACCGTTCGTAGCCTAGAGATCATCGTTATCGATGACGCTAGTACCGACAATACTTACGATATAGTCGCTGACTATATCCGCAAGAACCCAGACTTTAACTACCAAGTGAAACTACTGCGCTGTGTGAAAAACGTTGGTAAAGCTGGCGCACTAAACTATGCGCTTAACCGCGGTATCAAAAGTGAGTTCGTGATGACGCTCGACGCTGACAGTATCTTGCATCCAAAGGCTATCGAAAACGCGACCGATTATCTGATAGACGACCCCCACGTTGCCGGTGTAGCTGCCAATGTTCGTGTCACCAACGACCACAGCATACTCGGTCTGGTGCAGCGTTTCGAGTACCTGGTCGGCTACCGCAGCAAAAAATTCTACACCATGAGCAACAGCGAATTCATCGTCGGTGGTGTTGGTAGCACGTACCGCTACTCGGTGCTAAAACAAGTCGGCTTTTACGACCATGATGTCCAGACCGAGGACATCGCCCTCAGCCTAAAGGTCGCCAGCCTAGGCAACCGTAACTATCGGCTGGTCTATGGAGCCGATGTGGTGGCTATGACTGAAGGTGTCCAGACATTCAAGCAACTGCTTCGTCAGCGCTATCGCTGGAAGCTTGGCAGCCTGCAAGCGCTTTTCCGTTACCGCCAACTTGCGCTCAAAATGGACAAGCGCTTCTCACGCAGTCTGACCATGTACCGTCTACCGGTCGCTTTCCTAGGCGAACTCATTGTGCTTGTAGAACCGTTCATCCTAGCCTTTGTGATGTACCTGAGCTTCCTCTATCTGAGTCCTCAATCGTTCGCCGGCGCCTACGCACTTATCTCGCTCTACCTGCTATGGAACATCTGGCCAGACGAACACATGAAATTTAGAGAAAAACTGCGTATGACCGCGCTGACACCTTTCATGTATTTCCTGTTCTACATCATGAATGTCGTGCAGTTCTGGGCCATCATGCAGTGTTTACTCCACTACAAAAAGATCACCGGCAAAGAGGCCACCAGCGCAACCTGGAAATCGCCTGAACGCAGCGGCGGATCAATCGCTTTTAGCTAACCTATTACCGTCACCGTATATTGCATTTTTAGCATAAAAATGTTATAATCTATAAAGCTCTTTTACAATTAGCTACCTAAATCTTTCAGCATACGACCCCAGTTCGAACTACCTTTAGGAGGAGCATCGTGGCTGTTATGGAAGGCGCCTGGAACTGCAGCCAGTGCGAAACGAAAGGCATACCCGCAAAGAAGACCGCGTGTACACTGTGCGGTGACCCGCGCAACCCCAGCCTCGACCCCGAGGAGAAGCCGTATCTACCCGACAATGCTCGTGTCGTCACTGACGCTGACGAGCTCGAACGGGCCAGCAACGGCCCCAACTGGAACTGCGGATACTGCGGTCACGCCAACGGCGCGACCGACCACGTCTGCAACGAGTGCTTGAGGCCCTTGGACCACGACGACACCGTCGCCGGCGTCCATACCTACGTCAGCGGAGTCGCTGCCGAAGGTGTCACGCTCGACAAACCTGGCCAGCTCGACGAGGACCACATCAACGCCGTTCTGGCTGGAGCCGACAAGCTCCAGCAGCTGGCTGATGGTCCTATCGTTATGCCGAGCCGCACGTTCGATATGAGCGAGCTGCCCAAGAATAGCGCGAGCCATGAACGGAAAGTTTACGAGGCGACAAGCCCCGTTGGCTCGATCACCTCGCGGCTCAACCCAACCACTCTCATCCGAGTCGGTATTGGGTTCGTAGTTGCCATGGCGATGATCATGATCGGCTGGGTGACTTATACTCAGTTCATTCGGGCAGAGGCAGTCGGCCTGACCGTCACCAGCTTGTCTTGGGACCGTCAGATCGAAGTTGAAGAATACCGTACACTCACCATGACAGACTGGACGCTGCCTGCCGACGGTCGCGTCATTTCGCAGAACCGCGAGATCCGGTCGTACAAAGAAGTACTAGACCACTACGAAACAAAGACTCGCCAGGTACCCGAACAAGTCAAGACCGGTAGTCACCAGGAGAAATATGCCTGTGGATCTACCATGACAGACAAGGGTAACGGTTACTTCGAAACGAAGACGACTTACTGCGATCGCACCGTGGACGACTACGCAACGAAGTACCACACTGAATACTACGACTCGCCAGTCTATCGAAACGATCCGGTCTACGGCACAAAGTACACCTACCAGGTGGACCGCTGGGTCACTGATCACTTCGTTCGCGAAAGCGGGCGAACCAACCCGGTCTGGCCCGAGCCCGACCCGGAAGGTGACAAGCAGCGTGTCGGCGATGAACGTCGCCAGACGTACTCCGTCGTTCTGACAGACCCTGAGGGTGACCGTCACAAGCGGACGACCAACCTCGCGTCCTGGAAACTCCTGGACGAGGGCGAAGTTGTTCGTGCAAAGCAGACACGTAGCGGCATCATCCGCGGCGTGTCCTGGCCCAAGGTAGCTAACAAAGCATAGGGCCACGGCCGCAGCGTATCCGACACCATCGGAGCGCTGCGGCCTTTTTCATTTCATAGTCCCGCCGCTCAGTGCGCTAAACTATAGCTAATGAACAAATACGTCATCCTGATGCGTGGCATAAATGTCGGCGGCAAAAACAAAGTCTCTATGGCCGAGCTAAAAACATTGCTTGGTCAGCTAGGTTTTACAAGCGTCACAACCTTTATAAACAGTGGCAATGTCATAGTAGAGTCAAAACTCTCGCCTGGTGCGGTTAGCAAAACTATCGAAGACGCACTGCCGACTAGGTTCAAACTAGACAGCTCTATCATCCGGATATTAGCCCTGGACAGTAGTGCTTATAAAAAAGTTATCACCCAGGCGCCAAAGGGTTTCGGTGACGCCAACCCGCTATATCGTTACTACGTTCTATTTCCTATGGGGATCAAAACGGCAGAGGCAATGAAAGACGTTGAGGCCAGGCCTGGCATAGACACCGCCTGGGCTGGCGACCACGCTATATATTTCCGCTTTCCGTCACTGGCAAGCCCAGACAAAAACCGCAGCTGGCTAAACCGCATCGTTGCAAAGCCAGTTTACCGCTCTATAACTATGCGAAACTGGGCAACCACTACGAAACTACTAGAACTGTTAACGAAAAAATAGCATAACCGCTTGTTATACTAAAGGTATACATAGCAACAACTGGTTACAGGAGTAAGCATGAAAAAAACATACAATCATACAAGAATAATTATATGGACAGTAGCACTCTGGATATACGCCCTCCTTGTCTACAGACTACTGGATGACGATTTTCCTCTACCTTTGGTCGCCATCATAACCTTCATACCGGTGCTCGGCGTATACTTCTACCTAGCGAAAAAGGAAGTAGCCGGTGGGGCTAGCCGTATAAAAAAGGCAGCACCAGGTGGTTTGGTTGGAACATTTACCGTACGCATAAGAGATATCGTCGAGTCATTCATTTCCATAATAGTAGCCTGCGTTCTAGCAATTGCTACTGTAGCCTTGTTTTTTGACCCAAGCCTAAAACGAGAACTTAGTTCACCTTGGACTAATTGTGCACGAGACGCGTCAAAGATGACCACTCTGCCAGTCAACCAAACGCTGGACTACACGGATGCAAAAGTTACCGTGCACAACGTAACCTACAACGTGCCGCAAAATTCCGAACATCCAACAGCCTACAGTTACGAGTGTGAAAAGGCTACCCTCGTACAAGTAACTGTCGAACCAAAAAATATCTCTATCC
>CBRAFJ010000049.1:0-6530 GCA_967755195.1 uncultured bacterium
AGACTCATTGGGAAGTCGAAGCGTCAACGGACAATGCGAACTTCTACAGGATTGCACAGGTTGCTGTAGGCACGACAACTTACACCGACAACACTGCCTTCGCTACCGGATACGCCGCCGCTGGTGTTCTAAGCGACGCTATTGGTTCGTATCTTCTGCAGAAATCTGCCAAGTATGGCTCTGTTGACGACGGACGTCTGCTGACCTTTGGTCACTGGACGGATGCTGCTAGGAAATCTACTCTTACGTGGACGCCAGCCTCTAACGACCCTGGTGCTGGCAATGACGAGCGAGCACCAATCGTCACAACCGGTGGTACTGCTATTACTACCGAATTAAATCTTGATAACTATGAAGGCGGAGAAGCTACGGGACTCAGTGCCGTGGCGAATGGCTCCTTCATCGCTTTCAAGTGGGGACACATCTACAAGGTTAGTAGGACCCGCGATGTGACCCGAGCGTATGAAGCTGTTCCTGTTTCAAAACATCGGGGCGCTATCCCTGGTAGTGTCGTAGATGGAGTAGACGAGAACGGCAGAGGCTGTATCTACTTCTTGGACCCCGTATTTGGTCCATCACGCTTTGGAGTAGCCGGCATTCAGACCATTAGAGGACTCAGGAACACGTTTCGTAGAATCAACTTGTTGGCTACCAAGGTTATTGCCAAGGCAGGGTACTACCCTGACAAACAGCAGGTCCGTTGGTGGATTGCTGCTGACGGCGCAGACTCTCCGACACTTGGTTTGTGTCTGCAGACGAACCAGCAGCGTCAAGTCCCTGAAGGTACTCAAGGTGGGTGGTCTCTCTTCAGCGGAAGATTGGCACAAGCCTACTCAGTGACCATCTTCAATGAACTGGTCACAGGCGACCCGAGTGCCGCCAAGACCATGCGACAACGACTGTTCATCGGCTTGACCAACCCTGACTTTGTGCAGCGAACGGACACTCAGACGACTGATGCTGGCCAGACGTTCAAAGCCAGAATTAGGTCTGGTCCGAGGATTCTTAGGGGCCTCTTGAACAAGTTCGGCGCTATGGCTGTGGCTATCTTGGCATCAGCCAATGCTCTTCGTGTGAAGGTCCAACTGATTCGTGATTTTGGCATTGAATCTCAGAGTAAGACTACCGACCTGTTGAATGAAACATCCGAGCCTTTAGTAATTAAAACCCTGGATGACCTTGTTATGTCTGAAGGTAAGGCCATCCAGATTGAATTCAGTGACCCCGATTAGGAGATAGTTATGGCACTCGTCGTTCCGAACGAAGCAGAAGTGATTGCCCTTAAAGGGTGGACAGGAAATGCAGCTGCCGCTGCGTGGACGTTGAGATTGTTCTCGAACAACTTGACGTTGGCTTCTACTAATGTTTTTGCGTCTTTTACTGAGGTCACCGGAGGGGGCTACGCAGCAAAATCCATCACTGCAGCTAGTTGGACGTTCACGCCAGGTACTCCGTCAAGTGCGCAGTATGCGGCTCAGACGTTTACGTTCACTGGTGCTACGAGTGCCCCTGGAACTATCTATGGCTATTACATCACTGATGCTAACAGCAAGATTGTGCTAGCTGAACGTTTGCCGTCTCCGCCATTTACTCCTGCAGTTAATGGTGATGCGGTTATCGTAACACCGGCTATTACTCTTGGTTCGGTCTCCGGAGACTAGTCCTCGTGGCCCAGCATACACTAACCACGATTGCTGCTGACCAAGCCACATGGAGTAATGGCGCTGGCGCATATTTTCTACAGTTCAATAACGGTGGTCATGCAGTTGGTGTGCCTGCAGCTTACGATGCTTCTAACGTGGCAAATGGAGTCGGCGGTCAGGTGCAGGGGATAGTTTTTGGCGACGATAGTGTTATACCTGTTGGTTCTACTATTAACTCCATAGTCCTACAGGTAACCCAAAAAACTAACACGTCCAACGCCTTTAAACCGACAGTAGGATACCAATCACAAAACGAAACAGACGAAGACAAAACTAGGTCCTACGATGGACACTCAGGAGATTTTGTACCGACAACCTACACTCAGTGGTTGATGACTGAAACTGAGGATGGCCGGTTCTTTCCGCCAATTCCGTTTACAAGAAGCGCGTTATTTGCGATACGATTTCATCTTAATTGCGGAAGACAAACGACTGACCCGCCAGACCCGCCGACGTTGTATTTTGCGCAAGTTCCTAGTTTGTTGGTAGATTATACGCCACCTGGGACTACTACAATTTCAATTACTGGTTCTGGTGGTGTTACGACAAATGGCTCAGCAACGATTACTCGAACAGTGAATAATGCTCCATCAAATGCTGTGGTTGTGTCTGGCGGTGGAGGAGCGGCATATCCTACAGGTACTGGCGGTACTGGCGGTATTAGTGGGGGCGGAGTGACTGCTATTTCCATGGTCGCTGCAGGCGGTGCTCCTGAACTTCATGGCTCTCAATGGGGACTTCACCGTGTAGACTTACACGTCCGTGATGAGGAGACTGCATAATGGCGAGTGTATCTATTACGGGGACTGGCGGAGTCACCGTGTCTGGCGGGGGTGGAGCTACGTATCCTTCTGGAGGGGCAACCGCTAGTGGTGGAGGAGTTGTGGCTGTTTCTTTCACTCCTGGTGCCACTCCTCCCGAGCTTCACGCTAATCAATGGGGCATTCACGAGTTCACTCTTAAACCTCGCGCCGAGGAGGACCAGTAATGTTCACTCTCTTCAAAGAGACTGAGGGTCCTTGGGAATTGGTTCGTGGAGCAATTCGCACCGACCTGGAGACCATTGAAATCGTCCTCAACCAGCGATGGGCTGCGACGTTTGGGGAATCGAATGTTCTGCCGACCTCTTCAGGAGGTTCAGGAGTTCCTAGTTTTACCAAGGGCTCAATTGTGTTTGCGGGCACTACGAGTCTTGCTGAGGATAACGCTAATCTGTTCTGGGATGATACGAATAATAGACTTGGCATTAGGACGAACACTCCAACGGCTAGTTTGACTGTTAAAGGCCATCCTACTAACGCCACCGAAAAAGGTCTTAGTGTCGATACTGCAGAATTCTCACAACTGAAGTTTTCAAACACTGTTAATCAAGCGTCGCCCAGTGGTATAAGTGCCTACTGGGGAGCAAAAGCCAGTCTCGTAACCAATGTGTTTCAATATGGAATAAACAGGAATCCATCGACTGGTATATTCGATAATACTAGTTACACCGAAACTATGTTTGAAATGACCGTATTGAGCGGCACCAGCGGCAACATGCGGTTTTTTGTTGGCGACACGAACAATGTTTCCGCTCCTGAGAGGATGCGGTTGAATTCCACTGGACTTAGTATCGGTACACTTACTGGAGCTACTGCTCGACTCCATACCGCAGCTGGTTCTGCATCTGCAAATACAGCCCCACTCAAATTGACGTCTGGCCCTGTCATGACGGCACCAGAAGTAGGCGCTGTTGAATTCACCACCGATGACTTCTTTGCTACCATCACGACTGGTGCCGCTCGTAAGGGTTTCGTACTGGATGATGGTACTCGTCTCACGTCTGGTAAAATTCCCGTAGCAACCACCAACGGTCGTCTAATTGATGGTCCAACTAATGGCACGTTTGCAACGATAGCGCAGGTAGGCGCACGTGTGGCGGTACATGTATGATTAATCTCAATGCAACAACAAAATCACTGGAGATAAAACTTGGCGGGGCTGTCGCCGCAGCTGAGCCAATATTTACTACCAGTTACGTCGATATCACTATCAGTACATTTGCCGCTTCGGACTTGATTGAGCAGGACGGAACATCAAATGGCGCGACTGCTGTCACTATTACCTCAGCCCCAGGTGCCGGAGTCACTCGGCAGGTAAAGTTTATCTCTGTCTATAATGCCGACTCTGCCTCGGTAGCGTTGACGGTACAGTTGAATAATAACGGCACCAAACGAGTACTGCTTATCGCAGGACTAAGTTCTGGGGAGTCCCTTCTGTATGGTGATGGTGGTTGGGTTGTACTGACCACTACAGGCGCTATCAAAAGCTCAGGTTCGTCGGGGATAACAGCAGTACCAAATGGTGGAACAGGAGTCGCGACACTTACAGCTCATGGTGTATTGATAGGGGAAGGCGCAAGTTCTGTCGCTGTAACAAGTGCTGGGACTGTCGGCAAAGTCCTAACTTCTAACGGTGCAAGTGCTGACCCTACGTTCGACCCCGCATCTGATGCCAATGGATTCCGTTTGAACCTCACAACTGGAGTAGCTGTCACTACAAGTGATGTGACGGGGGCCTCCGCGACGACTATTTACTGGACCCCATACACGAGTAATGTCATTTCTCTCTATGATGGCTCGGCGGGGTGGAAGAACTTCACATCTAGTGAGATTTCAATTGCAGTTCCGGCAACAACAAGCACAATGTACGATGTGTTTGTTTACAATAATGCGGGCACCCCAACCCTTGAAACGCTCGCATGGACGAATGATACGACACGGGCCACTGCTCTTGTGTACCAAGATGGTCGTTTAGTGAAGTCTGGTGCAACGACTAGACGCTATGTGGGTAGTTTTAGAACTGCTGGTAGTTCGGGACAGACTGAGGATAGCGAGACCAAACGGTATCTTTGGAATTATTACCATCGCGCCCACCGCTCGCTCAAGCGGTATGAAAGTACCACCAGTTGGAATTACACAATAACAACTATCAGACAGGCCGTTGCGTCAAGTGCCAATCAAGTCGAGGTCGTTGTTGGTTACGCGGAGGTCTTGATTGAGTTGAGTCTCACTGGTGCCTTAATATCGAACTCAACTGGCAATGTATATGTAAACTGGGGAATTGGCGAGGATTCGACGACTACGTATGTTGTCAACGCGAATGGCGTGGCCTCAACGAGTCAAGTCGCAATCCCTGGAGTGTGGATGGTCAAAGCGCCGGCTGTAGGTCGTCATTTTTATTCTTGGAATGAGGATTCTGGTGCAACCGGAACAACGACATTCTGGGGAGCCAACAACGGAACTGGAACAAGCGCATCTGAGGTAGGACTTTCTGGATGTATTGAGGGTTGACATGATTAATATTGCACTCATCGTAGAGAACGCGATTCGAGCTGCGTCTATTCCTGTCGATGGCGTGTCCATCGGCAGTCCTGGGGACCGTACCACGTGGAAAGCACAGTTTACTCCTGCAGCAACCTCTGCCCAGCGAATGCAGGCACAGAGTATTATTGATGCGGTTGCTGTTGATGAGGCGGCACAGGCAGCCGAGGAGCGACGGCTGGCGCAGCTTACTGTTGATGCGTTTCCAATAGTCACAAAAGCACTCGTGTTGGCTTTAATTGACCAACTTAATATTATCCGCTCCAAGTTGCCAACGCCACTGCCGGCTATTACGCCGGCTCAGACACTGCAGGCAATTCGTGACAAAGCAGGTACACTGTAGCAAGGAGGACGACATGAAAATCGACATGAAGGATTTGTTGGCATTGCTTGGGGAAAAGATGGTGCAAATCGCCATTCTAGAGGGTCAACTTGCCCTCGTACAGGAACAACTGAATCAAGCACCAAAAGCAGCCCAAACAAGCGAATCTCAACCGAAAGTGGTAGAATAAACGAGACTTCGCATCAGGTGAATTATGCCTAGACCCCGTAGAGACGACGAAGACCCGTACGATGAAGAGCAGGACCAGGAGAAGCCTCAGACTCCTGAAGGTCAACCGCCTATCACGTACGACCCGAATAAAGAGCTGCAACGACAGACGCAGCCGCAGGACTATTTTCCGCCTGGGTATCAGTTTCCGTCTGAGGAGAGACAGACGCCGACTCAGACGCCGACTCCTGCTATTGCTGACCAAACGCCTGTAGCCCCCTCAGCTGCTCCTATTTCGAATGGCGGAGACCGTCAGGGTGTTATCAACTATGTCACGCAAGAACTAGCCAAGTACGGGGTCAAGCCTAGTGGCCGAGGTACTGGCCCTGGTGATGTTGAATACTGGGCCGACCGAATTCTCCAAGAGGGCGGACTCAATTCTGGTTATGACTGGGCCGGGCGTATCCAGCGGGGCGCGACGAACACGCAGCCACCGTTAGGTACGCCGGGCGCCAGTTTCGCTCCTTCAACTGACCGAGCGATGGCCTCAGCTGGTGGTCCTGGTGCGGGCGGTGGATTTTCCTTCACGAGTCCGTCTGGGAATCGTTCCAACATCTTTAGTGGTGGTCCCTTTACTGACCCAAACTCTAAGGCTCTCTTCGACCTTATGATGGGTAGGGCGCAAAAAGGACTGAATGTTTCTGCGGAAGACCCCATCATCAAAAGCCAAACTGATGCTTATCGCGCAGAGCAGGAACGCGCCGCGAAGAACTATCTGTCTCAAGCAGCCGAACAGGGAAGCAGCCTAGAGAATCTTTCGCCGGAAGCTCGTTCTGCGTCTGAACACGTTGGACAGCAGTCCAGCGCCTTTCAGAGTCAGTTGATGGGTAGGGAGCTACAGGCACAGCGTCAGGAAATCGCCGACGCGTTGTCTGGCGCTAGGGGCCTTCTCACTGCTGAACAGCAGATGCAACT
>CBRAFJ010000050.1:0-6511 GCA_967755195.1 uncultured bacterium
CGGATCTTGCTTAGCCCTGTGGCTAGCCATCAGTACTCCTTGCCTTAGAGGCCGACCGTGACGTAAGGCGCGCCGGTGCCGTTTTCGCCTTCAGGACGAACCTTGACCAGCTTGCCTCCGTCCACGGTGTGCCCGTAGAACGTAGTGAGGATGCGGTTTGGGATCGCACCCTCGGCCTTGAAGACGATGTCTTCTGGGTACGCAGGAATCGTGACGACTCGCTTGTGTCGTACGGCTCGCTTCATCTCCTCCTCGATCTTCTTCGCTGGCTTGTTCCAGGTGTACTCACCATCGGCAACCATCTTTTCTCTTCCTTTCTGGGGTTGGGACGAAAGAGTGAAAAGATAATAAAAGATAAATAACTTGTTGTCAAATATATCTAGCACTCTCACGTGCCGACTGCTAAAATAGGTTTGTAAATAAAAGGAGAGGGGCATATGAATACACCTATTACACCTCTGGCCGACCGTGTGGTCGCAGTCCGTGAAAAAGCAGAGCAAAAAACTGCCAGTGGTCTCTACTTACCAGACAATGCCAAGGAAAAACCAGCTTACGCTGTAGTGCAGGCAATAGGCGCCGACGTTAAGATTGTTAAAAAAGGTGACAAGATAGTTTTTAAAGAATACTCAACGACCGAGCTAAAGATAAATGGTACCGAGTATTTGATAGTTAAGGAAGAAGACGTCCTAGCGACGCTAGATTAGGAGAGGCATATGGCTAAAAAAGTTTTTTATGATGACGATGCACGCCGCCGCGTTCTAGGCGGTGCCGAGGCGCTGTATAACGCCGTGAAAGTAACTATGGGCCCGAAAGGTCGTAACGTAGTCATAGCCAAAAGTTACGGCGGCCCGACCGTGACTCATGACGGCGTGACGGTAGCGGAAAATGTCGAACTAGCAGATGTTGACGACGAAACACTAGGCTATTCGGTAGGCGCTGAGCTGATAAAGCAGGCCGCGACAAAGATGAACAAGGCTGCTGGTGACGGTACCACTACCGTTACTGTGCTGACCTACAGTATTTTGAACGAGGCTAACCGTTTGATCGCTGCCGGGCACAATCCGATGGAATTAAAGAAGGGCGTCGAGGCTGCCGGAGCAGAGGTGCTGAAGGCTCTAGAAGGCCTAGCCGAGCCAGTTACGGGCAAAAAAGGCCGCATAGCCGAAGTAGCCACTATTTCAGCCGGTGACGAACAGATCGGCACACTAATAGCTGACGTTATCGACAAAGTTGGCCGTGAAGGCGTTGTGACTGTCGAGGCTGGCCAGGGGCTAGAGATGGAGTCGGAAGTTGTCGAAGGATTCACGTTCGACCGCGGCTACGTCAGCGCCCTGATGGTAACCGACAACGCCCGTCAGGAAGCGGTTTATGAAAAACCAGCCATTGTCATCACCGATCGTAAAGTCTCTAGTGTTCAAGAATTCCTGCCGCTGCTAGAAAAGCTAGCTACTGCCGGTAAAAAGGACGTTGTCCTTATAGCTGACGAGGTTGAAGGTGAGGCGCTGGCGGTATTAGTGCTAAACAAGCTAAAAGGTGTCTTTAACACTGTAGCGGTCAAAGCACCAGGCTTTGGTGATCGACGTCGTGAAGTGCTAGAAGACATCGCAGTGCTAACTGGTGCCCAGGTTATTTCCGAAGAGCAGGGTATGACATTTGAAAATGTCGAACTGGATGTCGTCGGTACAGCTCGTAAAGTTATCGCTAGCAAAGATGCTACGACTATCATCGAGGGTGCAGGGGTAGCAACTGTTGTCGAGAGCCGCATGCAGCAGATAAAAGCCCAAGCGGATGCTAGTACTAGCGAATACAACAAGAGCGAGTACGAAAAACGAGTCGCTGCGTTGTCTGGCAAGGTGGCTGTCATAAAAGTCGGTGGTGCTACCGAAACCGAGATCGACGAAAAGAAATACCGCGTTGACGACGCCGTAGCAGCCACCAAAGCGGCGCTAGAAGAGGGCATAGTACCTGGCGGCGGTGTTACTCTAGTTAACTTGGCAGAGAAAATTGATGCCACAGGTGCTGACAGCCTAGCTGCGGGCCGTTCGGTGGTAAAACGGGCATTGGATCAGCCGTTCCGCCAGCTAATGCTAAACGCCGGCCTAAATGCTGATGCACTACTAGCTCAGGTTCAGGCGGCCAAACAGGGTCAAGGGGTTGATGTTAACGCACCGGGAAAAATGGTTGACCTAAAGTCTGCTGGCGTTGTTGACCCAGCGGCTGTGACCCGTCAGGCGGTCCAGAACGCCGTATCTATAGCAGCAACTGCTATGACTATGGGAGCGCTAGTTGTGGATGTGCCGGAAAAAGAAGATGCCCCAGCCGGTATGAATCCAGGGATGATGGGAATGTAGGGGTATGCAATATATTAAAAACTCCGGTTTTCACCGGAGTTTTTAATATTTATTTATACTCTACTGTGGTTGCTGGCCGTGGCCAGAGAAGTAGTCGATCTCTTTTATAACGTCTAGTAGTGCTTGAGCACGTTTAGTCTCATCAGGGATAGTCTTTGCAGCTTCATGAGCGGCCGAGACCAGGCTCTTGTCGTCAGTTGAACGAATGATGAGCAGCAGGGTGTCGAATTTTTCATCAGCTGGCAGGTCGAGTTTGTCGACTAGCGGTCGTAGCTCTTCGAGGGCTGATTTTTTTATACTTTCTAGTTCTGGTGATGCCGGAGCAGCTCCAGGGATAGCTGGCGGTGGCACTGCTACTGATGCAGGTGCGGCAGCAGGTGGCGTGTCACTAGCTGGTACCGGTGAAGCTTCAAATGATAGGCCGTCACTAGCGGCAGCGTCAGTTGCTGGCGGAGTAGCGGCTGCAGGGGCAGCCGACTGATTCATGTCTTCCAGGACTTTTGCTAGTTCCTGGTCGTCCGTTACGCTCGAAGAATTTTTACTGTCCATGCCCACCTCGTTTTAATGCTTGTACTTATTTCTCATACTCTACCACAGTGAGTAGTTAGTTGAAAAGTTGTTATGATATATGCATGGATATTTTAGACAACCTATCAGTTCTACAGCAACGTGACCCGCAGAATGCTCTACAGGTAGCAAGCGACCAGTGCAACTATTTCTCAGCAACATTTGACGCCACATTTACACCGACTACCGATGTTAAGAACATCGTTTGGGCAGGAATGGGAGGCTCGGCACTGCCGATGGTTGTCGTTCAGTCGTGGCCGCGCGTAAAAATACCTTTCGAGATAGTACGCAACTACGAAATCCCACCGTACGTTAACGAAAATACTCTGTTTGTAGCCTCTAGCTACTCTGGTAACACCGAAGAAACTCTCAGCGCGTTGGCTCAGGCAGAGACCGCTGGTGCGCAAATAGTAGTCGTGGCTGCCGGTGGCAAACTGGCTGACATCGCTCGCGAAAAGGGCTATCCACTGTTTTCTATACCTGGCGGTATTCAGCCGCGTATGGCGACGTTTTATTTTGTTAGTGCATTTTTGGCGATCGTTCGCCCGCTGGACGTAACTGTAGCGGATGTTAGTGAGCTTGGTTCGGTTGGTAAATGGCTAGAGGAACAAATAGCTAGCTTTAGCGCCGACACTCCAGTAGAGCAGAACTACGCCAAGCAGTTGGCGCTCAAACTCGTTGGCAAAACGACCATAACTTATGCCGGCCCGCTGCTTTTCCCAGCTGCCAACAAATGGAAGATCTGCATGAACGAAAATGCAAAAAATACTGCCTGGACGAATCAGTACCCAGAGTTCAACCACAACGAATTTATCGGCTGGAGCTCGCACCCAGTAGAAAAGCCGTTTGCAGTTGTCGAAATCCGCTCTAACCTTGAGCACGAGCGTGTCCAGAAACGTTTTGAAGTGTCGGAACGCCTACTAAGTGGCAAACGCCCAAGCCCAGTAGTTGTTGAACCAAAAGGTGAGACACTGTTGCAGCAGTTGGCTTATGGCTTTGCGCTGGCGGATTTTGTCAGCATCTATGTCGCTATCCTGAACGGCGTTAACCCAACACCTGTTGATCTGGTTGAGAAGCTGAAGGTAGAACTAGGCTAGCGCAGGACAGGGAAGCGTCACCTTGACAAAGCATAAGAAGTATGCTAGTCTGATGGTTATGGACGATAACACAAACACCACACCAACAGAACCAACAACTACGAATCCTATGGGCGTACCAGCAGATGCAAACACGATGCCAGCTGAGACCAATGCTCCTGCAATGCAAGCCCCAGTAGAACAGGCACCTGTTGACCCAGTTGCACCGTCGGCTCCGACCGATTCAATGCCAGCGCCGGAAGCCCCAGCTACGGAAACACCAGCTGAGCCTGCAGCGCCATCAGCTTTTGAAGCTCCTACTACACCGTCAGTAGAAGCGCCAGCGGGAATGTCTGAAAATCCACAGGAACCGACTCCTAGTGTTGAAGCTCCTGCTCCGGAAGAAACTCTTCCTCCACAGCAGTAAATAGTTTTCAAAATAAAAATAGCGCTCCGTTATAGGGGCGCTATTTGTTTGTTACTGGTATTGCCTGAGGGCGTCTATCGGGTCTTTGCGGGCGGCTTTTAGGGCAGGGTAGAGACCGAATATGACTCCAACGATCAGTGCGAGGCCAAAGCCGGTAACGAAGATGTAAGGGCTGAGGCTTGGCTGGAAGTATAGTTGTGAACCGATGAGGAAGGCGAGTGCGTAGGCGACTATCAGGCCGATGGCACCACCGACAACACACATGATCAGCGACTCGACCAGGAACTGGCCCATGACGTGGTGATTTGTCGCGCCTAGGGCTTTCCTGATACCTATTTCGCGAGTGCGCTCTGTGACACCGACTAGCATGATGTTCATGACGCCGATACCGCTAACTATGAGGGTGATGATAGATACGATAGCCGTTACAGCAACCAGGGTAGAGAAAAAGCTGCGCGAATGGTTGGCGATGTCGTCGCCAGCTAGAGTAACGAAGTCGTGTTCGCCGTCGTGGTTTTTGAGCAGCGCGCTGTCGAGTTTGGCTGTGAAGTCATCTATCTTTTTGAAGTCTTCGGTCTGGATGGCTAGCTGCTGAATCTGCGCAATGCCTTGGTTGAAACTTTTACCATCATCCAGGCTGATAAAGGCAGCGTAGTCGAGGTTTAGTCCAGCTAGATTTATCGGCGTGTTGGTGTTTTTTATAACACCGATGACCGTGTGCGGACGACCTTTTACTTTTATCGATTGACCCATAGCTTCGTCGGTGCCGAACATATCTATGGCTAGCTGCTGACCGAGGACAACGGTTTCGCGGCTGGTCTGTTCGTCGATGAACTGCCCTGAGCGGACATGGAGGCCCAGAATCTCTGGTAAGGCGTCAGACGTGGCGACTATAGGTATATGTTTGACGTCCTGGTCAACTTTGACGCTGCCCCCGAGCAGCATTATCGGTGCGACGCGTTTGGCATTTTTAGTTTCCCGGGCAGTTTTATAATCGCGTTCTGTGAGTGATGTCGTCGCAGCAGTGTTATATGGGTTGTAGCTGTTGCTGCCGAGCAATTCGTTGCCGCCAGGTTTTACTATGACGATGTTGCCGCCCAGGCGCTGAACCTGATGCCCGACGGCTTCACGGATTCCTTCGCCTAGAGAGAGGACCAGAGTGATCGAAGCGACACCTATGACAATACCGACGGTCGTCAGGGCGGTGCGGGTACGGTTGCCGCGTAGGTTTTGGACGGCGATACGGAACTGTTCGCGCATTATTTATCTTCTTTCATCATCTTCTTTAGGTGGGAATCTAGGCTGCGTTTTCGAGCACGTGGTTTGCGCTTTCGTTTCGCATCCTTTTTGGTGTCGCGGGCGATACGACCGTCCTTCATGTGCAATATGCGGGTGGCATAGGTGGTCAGGTCAGGGTTGTGTGTGACCATCAAAATGGTGTTGCCGGCTTGGTGAATGTCACGCAGCTCGTTCATGATCAGTTCTGAACTTTTGCTGTCCAGGTTACCGGTTGGTTCGTCGGCCAGTATGATGCTGGGTTCGTTTACTAGTGCGCGGGCGATGGCGACACGTTGTAGTTGACCGCCCGACAACTGAGACGGCATGTAGTATTCGCGTTCCTGAAGTTCGAAAGTTTTTAGTAACTGACTAGCTCGGGTCAGTTTGCGGTGTCGAAAATCGCGGCGGTAGCTGAGCGGTAGAGCGACATTGTCGATGATGTTCATCCGCGGCAGCAAGTTGAAGCTCTGGAAAATAAAGCCGATCTGTTCAGCGCGGATACGAGCCCTAGTTCTGTGGCTGATTTCGGCCACTGGGCGACCAGCTAGAGCGTATTGGCCGTCAGACGGAGTGTCTAGCAGGCCTAGGATGTTTAGAAGGGTGGTTTTGCCGCAACCTGATGGTCCCATAATAGCCACAAACTCGCCCTCGTCGATCGCGAGATTTATGCCGTCGAGTGCTGACGTTATAGTATCGCCGTGCCCGAATGTCTTCGTCAGGCCAGCAAGCTCAATAACGGGCATTGGTGGGGGAGTCGTGTTCTTCTTTTCCAGGCAGGTTTATACCAAGGGGTCGTTCTAAACTATTATAGA